>JAFGQR010000072.1 GCA_016935555.1 Verrucomicrobiota bacterium | reverse complement strand
TTGAAATACCATTGATAACCGATGGGATCCGTGCCGCGCGCCTCGCTGGACAACAGCACGTTGGTGCCCACGGCGGCTTGTTGGCTCGCAGGATGCACCGCAAAATAAGGCGCCGCCGGCGTGACGGTCAGATACACCTTCCTGCTCAGCGTGCTGCCGCCGGAGTTGGTGATCCCGACATCCCAGCCGCCCGCGTGGAGGTTGGACTTGGCATTTTCCACGACGAGCGTGGCGGTGTTGTGGTTCGAGTAGAACGTCAGGATGGCAAAATACTGGTCCTTGGGCGAACGAAAGCGGAAGCCCATCGGGAAGTTGCCGTCGGCAGAGATGGTCAGGCTGAACGTGCGTCCTTCCAGCACATTGCTGTTGGCCGGGTTGAATTCAGGTTGCTGGGTGATGACCGGCTTGTACTTGACGGACAGTGCCCCGGGTTCGCTTTCCCGGGAGCCGTTTGAATCGGTGACGACCACCGTGTAATGGCCGTCGTTCACATCCCACTGGGCGTTGACCACGGTATAGCTGGAGCTGGTGGCGCCGCTGATGTCCTGGCCGTTGCGCCGCCACTGGTAGAAGAGCGGACCCGTGCCCGTGGCGCTGACGGAGAACGTAATATTGCTGCCGGCGGAAACCACGAAGCTCGCCGGATGTGTTTGGATGACCGGCAGTGGCCGGACGACGAGGGTGGCGTTGCTGCTTGTGACGGCGCCGGCGGCGCCGAGCACGATGACACAGTAGGTGCCCTGATCCTCCGGCACCACAGGCGCAAAGGTGAGCGTCGGGCTGTTGGGCCCGCCGAAGTTCGCGCCGTCCTTGCGCCAGAGATAACTGAACGGGCCGGCGCCGGTGACGCTGACGGTGAACGAGGCCGTTTCGCCTTCGAGGACGTTCAGGCTGACCGGCTGGGTGGTGATCTCGGGCGGGCTGCCCCCCTGGAACTGCTGGCCCGGGCCGGGGCCGGCGGCGATCCAGTTGGCGGGATCGTTGCCGTAAGCGGCAGCGTCAATGCGTTGCAGGGACAAACCGATGCCGTCCGCGGCGCTGGGCCACGGCGCCACGTCACTGTAGCGCACGCGCTCCGCCAGAAGGTAGGGAACATACCCGGCCGTCGGGGACGGCGGCGCATCGGGCAGATCGGGCCGCATCAGCTCCACGCCGTCCGACGAGTTGTCCAGCTTGCCGTCCCAGGGGCCGTAGAGGGGAATGTCGGGCGGCACGATGTTCCGGGCGCGGAACTCGGCGGTTTGGGTGGCGTTGGTGTTGGGGTCGAAGCTGACGACCAGGAGGTGGCCGCCGGCGGGGAGGCTGACACCCATGGGGAAGGTGTACTCGACGGCGTCCTGGAGCTTGAAGGTGTTGGTGGCGTGCAGCGGGTCGTAGAGCGGCGCGGCGATGGCGCCGAGGTTGTGCAGCTCGATGTATTCGTTGAACGAATCGTCCACGCCGGTCGCCGGATCGGGCGGATGGTACATGACCTCGGAAATGATCACCGGGCCGACGAGCGGGCCGGCGTTGGTGGCGCCGAGCGAGGGCGCGATCTGGGTCGGGAAATGGTCGTTGCCCGTGCTGATCACCCAGCGGCCAAAGGTCGCATTCTTGGCCTGAGCGCCGAAATCGAACCCGTGGTAATACCCGGTGAGGTTGGTATTCATGTCGCCCGAGAACAGGTAGATGTCGTCGCCGGTGGCGCTTAGGCCGAAGCCGAAGGCGCCGAGCCCGAACGAGTTGCTCTCGTAAAAGACGCGGTAACCGAACGCGGGGATCTCGCCGCCCGGGATCCGGTATTTCCTGGGGGTGGCAAAGCTGTCGCTGAGGAACCAGCCGGTGAGGTCCACTGCGACGGGGTTGGGGTTGTAGAGTTCGACGGCGTCCACGACGGGCAGGTCGGTGTGGGACATGGCTTCGTTCACGTAGACGGGCAGGATCGCCGGCTCACCCGGGTCGGCGGCGCCGGGGCTGCCGTGGACGGCGCCGCTGGGGCGCCAGCTGGACTTGAGGCCCCAGGTGGACGTGTTGGTGCCCTCCACGAGAGTCTGCAGTGGCAGGTGCGCGTCGACGATCTGCAACGCGAACCCGGGGCCGTCGGTGACGGGGTACCACTCGTCGCTGTAGTCAAAGTCGTGAATGGGCTCGCGCAGGCCGCCTTCGAGCACGATGTGGTCGCCGTTATTGGCGAGGCTGTTGGTGAACACGCCCGCGATGGTGATGCCGGCGGTGTTGTAGCGGGAGGAGAACGCAGACAGGTCCTTCACGACGACAGCATATTGGCCGGGGCTCAGGAGCAGGTTGGGGAAGTCGAACTCGATCCCGCCGCGGAGCCGGAACCGGTTCACGTTGAGGGGGGTGGCGCCGATGTTCTGGACTTCGATGTATTCAAAGTTGCCCGTGTCCGTCATGTTGCCCGGCGGCGGATCGGCGGGATGATACATGATCTCCGTGATGCGCAGATCGGGTTCGGCGATGTAGAACGTGTCGATGCGCGTGCCCGACCAGGGGGTGGAAAGGGGCGGGTTGCCGCCAACGGCGGTCAGGGAGGCGTTGGTCAGATTGCGGTGATTCAAATTGCGGTTGCGGGCAAAAATCCTGGCGTTCTGGTTGATGGCAACGTTGACCGGCGCGGTGCCGGACAGGGCCGAGGGCGACACATGCCCGCCGGGCAGACGCGGGTCGGTGCCGTCGAGGGTGTAATAGATCGTGGTGCCGGCCTTGGCGCCGGGGGCAGTCAGGGTGACGACATAGCCCGCGGGAACCTGGCCGCCGGCGCTGCTGAAGGCGGGGCGGCTGAGGAAGTTGGTTTCGACGAAGTGGAGCCGGTCGGTCCACCATTTTTTGAGGAAATCGACGTCGCCCTGGTAGGTGCCGGTGAACGTGTGGGAATAGCCGTCGGCGGAGTGCGTGCCGGTGTTGGGGGTGCCGATGGAATCGCCGCTGGTCCAGCGCTTGGCGTTTCTGGGCTGGGCCTGGCGCACTTGGTTGGCGAGAATGTCAATGGTGGCGAGCACGTTGCTCGTCGTGTAAATCCCGTTCTCGCGCAGTTCCTGCCACCGGTCCACCCACCGCTGCCAGAAGTCGGGATCGTGGAACACTTGCCAGAACCACCGGACGCCCAGCCGCGTGCCGGTGGTGTTGTCGTTGTTGCCGAACAAGTCCGTGCCCTGATCGCCGCTGATGGGCCGCTTCCACTGGCGGGGGTTGAACGGGCGCGGGTCCACGTTGCCGGTGCCTTGGGAGCGGTCGAAGTCCCACAAGGCTCCCTGTTTGAGCTTGCCGCTGCCGGGGAGTCCGGCTTCGTCGCGTTCCTTGTAGAAATAGCCGCTGAGCCGGTAGCCGTCGACGTTGAACGGAAACGTGTTCAACATGTGGTTTTCGATCCATTGATCCTCGTCAATGTAAGCCCGGTAACCCGTGACGGGGTTGGTCCAGTTGAGGCTGGTCAAGGCCGACTCGAACTGGTTGATGTAACTGATGAACCAACTGCGCTGCAGGGGGCGTTGGCCGATCACGATGCCATCCGGATCGTGGAAGATGATGGGTTGGGTGTTCCAGCCGGCGTGGTTGGCGGTGATCCACGAGAAGCGCGTGCTGGGCCACGAGCCCGGCGTGAAATTGTTCACGTCATCCAGATCGTTGTTCCGGTCAATCTTCATGCAGTAACCGCCCGTGATGGTGACGGTGTTCGTGTCCTGGGGGTCCAAACGCGCGATGTCCAGGCGGTCGTTGTTGGCCTTGATTTTCTCCATCAGCACGTAGACCCCATTGTAATTGCCCGAGGCCTCCGAGGGGTAAGTGACCGTGCCGCCGCCGGTGTTGAAGAAGAATTCCGCAAACCGCGTGCGCGGCGCCCAATGCCCCAGTTGCCGGCCCAGCGCGAACGCCAGCGGGTTGTGAAGATAATTGCGATCGAACTGGTTCGGCGCATACAACACCCAGTCCGAATCCGCCGGCATGTCCAGCACCTCCAAATCGCGGTCGTCACGGTTGACCTCGGTCCAGAATTCGATGCCGAGATTCTTCTTGGCATAGCCTTCGGTGGAGGCGCCACGGATGTGCGCGCCGGCTCGCGTCGCCACCACCGGCGGGTTCGTCAGGCTGGCCAGGCCACTCGGATTGTTCGTGTCGAACACCATGAACACCCCGACCGCGCCCGCCGAGGTGACGGACGCCGGGGGCGTTCCGGCGCCGAAGTTGTGCCAGATGACCAGTGGCAAATCCGACGTGAACCCGGCGGCGCCGGCATCAATCATGATGAACGTCTCGCTGGAAGCCGGCCCGGCATAGTAGCCCGGCGCGGTTGGATACGCCCGGGCGCGGACTTGGGTGGTGAGCCTGACCGGGATGGGGCCTGTATAAAGCGGGCTGGAGGCACTTGGAACGTCCACGGTCGCGGCCGTGCTGGCGTTGGTGACCAGGTAATAGCGGATCACGAAGTTCGGGTCGTCCACGGACAGTTCGAGGTTGAACGCGGTGCGGAAGGTGCCGCTCTCGCGCGAGAACCGGACTTCGGGGCCGACGCCGTAGCCGGCGCTGGTGGCGCTGTTGAGCGCGCCGGGGGTGGGGGTTGAGAAGTAAGTATGCAGCGACGGGTCGATGCGGTCGCAGCCGTACGAAATGTCGTCAAACTGCACGGGATAATAAGGCGAGAAACTCGACACGACGTTGGTGCCGTCGGGGAGCACCAGCGCCAGAAACTCGCCGTTTTTCTCGAGCTTGAAATTGGTGTGCAGCGGGGCGCCGGCCGCGCTCCGGTTTTTCTCAGAAGCCCAGACGATGAGGTAGCCGTTGGCAGGCAAACTCACGGAGGGGAACCGCCATTTGTTCAGGCTCAGGATGTTGTCCGTCAGGTACCAGCCGGCGAGATCGACGGCGGTGGAGCCGCCGTTGTGGATCTCGATCCAATCCGAGGTGTCGCCGTCCTCGTCCACGGCGCCGTTGTCGTTGGCGGCCACGATCTCGTTGATTCGGATATCGCTGAACTGGGCATTCGGATCGAGAACATAGGTGAACGCGCCGCCGGCAAAGGCGTTGGTGTTGGCCGACAGGTCCGTGATGCCGTGCCCGGACGCCCAGGCGACCTGCACGCTGCCGGTGGGCGGCGTGGGAAAGCGGAACACATATTGGTCGGGGCCGTAGTTCAGCAATTCCGTGGCGGCAGCACCGTTGATCAGCAGGTCGGCAGCGTCGACGCCCTGGACGCCTTCGTCAAAGCGCACCTCGATTTGCGGCAGTGAGCGGACGGTGCTGTTGGCGGCCGGGATGTAGGAGACGGCCGGGGCCACCGTGTCTCGGACGCGGGTGACCACTTCGGCCCTGACTTCGAGTCCGAAGGTGATGTCCGAGCTGGTGGCGTTCCTATTGTGGGCTTCGGCGGCCACAAGGTTGTCGCCATTCACCAAGGCGGCGGCGGAAGGATAGTAGGAAGCCACCGAGGCGTCGCCCACGGTGAAGGTGGACCAGTCGGAAAACAGGGCGCCGAAGCTCAATCCGTCCGTGCCGAACCAGTTTTGGCCGTTCAGGTAAAGCAACACGGCGTCGTCCACGAGCACATCGGCGATCAGGTTGATGCTGACCACCGAACCGGGATTATAGTTGAAATGCGTCCGGAAATAGATGGTGGGGTAGTCGCTGCTTCCCAGGGGGTTGCCTCCCTTGAGTTGGGTGCCCACCGTTTGGCCGCCAATGCTGGTGCGCGGGCTGGTATCGGCGTCCAACACCCCGGCGCCGCTGCTCCACCCCGCGACGGTGTCGTTGTAGCCGATGTCCTTCCAGGTGGTGCCCAGGTTGGCGTTGGCCTCGTTGTAGCGCCAGGACGCGTTGAAGGGCAGCAGGGTGATGGTGTTCGTGGACCAAATGCCCCCGTCAATCCGCAGTTCAGCCGGATCGCTGACCACGCCGCCCAGCGCGTTGGTGACCGCCACTTGAAAGCTGGCACCGTCATCGCTTAGAACCGTCGCCGCAATCGTGTAGGCGGCGCCGGTCGCGCCCCCGATGGCGTTCCCATTCCGATACCACTGGTAGGTGAACGGCTCGGTGCCGTCTGCCGTCACCGAGAACGTCACCGGATCGCCCACGAAGATCGTCTGGGGTTGGGGTTGGATGAGGATGGTTGCGGGGCCGGTGGCGCCAGGCAGCGTGGCGGGAAGCGCCATGAGGCTCAACAGAACAACGCCCGTGAACAGAGGCCGGGGATTCTTCATAGGACTACGGCGGCTGGGGATCGGTTGACTGCGGTGTTGGCCGTTGTGCGAAAGGAACTTGCGTCTTGACCTCGCTCGATCCGGCAGGGGATTTCGGGAAGCCAGACAGCGCTTTCCAGGCATTAAACGGCAGCACCATTGGTGGTTTTCGGGTGCAAAACTACGCCATTTCTACCACAACAAACGCCGTTTGTCAGCTACTTTTCAATCATCCAGTCAATCTCTTTCTTCCAATCCCATGTACCCCACCGCTAAGGTCTTCCCATGAGTCAGCGCGGGGCGGAATTGACCGGCGGGGGTTGGCAGGCTACAAGCTTTGGCTTCGAGCGCGCGTGAAACAAATCGCACAATATCAGGACGGCCGGTTGGAATTGCAGGAGGTGCCGGTGCCGGCGGCGCCGCCGGGCGGCATCCTGGTGCAGACGACCCATTCGGTCATCAGCCCGGGCACGGAGCGGATGAAGGTGGAGCAGGCCCGGATGAACCTGCTCCAGAAGGCGCGGGCGCGTCCGGACCAGGTGCGGAAGGTGATGGACACGGCGCGGAACCTGGGGTGGCGCGAAGCGCTGGAGAAGGTGCGCAACCGGCTGGGGACGCCGACGCCGCTGGGTTACAGCGCCGCCGGGATTGTGGTGGAGGTGCATCCGGGCAACACGCGCTTCCGGGTGGGGGACCGTGTGGCGTGCGGGGGGGCGGAGTGCGCGTTTCACGCGGAGTATTTGGCGATGCCGGACCTGTTGGCGGCGAAGGTGCCGGCGCCGGTGGAGAACTGGCAGGCGGCGTATGCGAACGTGCTGGCGATCGGGCTGCAGGTGGTGCGGCAGATGGAGCCGGCGTTGGGGGATCGGGTGGTGGTGATGGGGCAGGGGCTGATCGGCTTGTTGGTCACGGGGTTGCTGCGGGCCAACGGGGTGCGGGTGATGGCGGTGGATGTGGCGGAGCCGCGGCGGGCGCTGTGCGAGGCGATGGGGGCGGAGCGGGTGGTGATCCAGGGGGCGCAGCAATTGAGCGACGAGGTGCGGCAGTGGACGGACGGGTATGGTGCGGACGCCGTGGCGCTCTGCACGTCGACTCCCGACAACACGCCGCTGGAGCAATCGGCGGACGCGATTCGGGACCGGGGGCGGATCGTGGTGCTGGGCAACACCCGGGTGGACCTGGCGTGGAAGGTGTTCTACCGGAAAGAAATCGACGTCCGCTACTCGCGCTCCTCCGGGCCGGGCCGCTATGATCCCACGTATGAATGGAGCGGGACGGATTACCCGGTCGATTACGTGCGCTGGACCGAGCAGCGCAACCTCGACGCGTGTCTCCACCTGGTCGCGGCAGGCTGCATCGACCTGGCCGCCGTCACCACCCGCCGCGCCCCGCTGAGCGACGCGCCGCGGATCTACGCCGACCTCGTCCGGGAGGGCGCCCGCGACGTGGGCGTGGTGCTCGAGTACCCGCCCGCCTCCGAAGCCCGGGCCGCACGCACCGCGCCGCCTCCCGTCGCCGTCGCCGGCCCGGCCCCGGAGCCCGCGCGCGCCACGCCGCTCTCGCAACGTCTGTCGGCTCCCGTGACGCGGCTCGACGTGATTGGGGCGGGCAATTTCGCGCGGACGATGCTGCTGCCGCACCTGCAGGGGAAGATTGCGTTCGGGACGGTGGCGAACCAGACGTCGCTCAGCGCGGGGCATGTGAAGGCGAGGTTTGGTTTTCGGGAGGCGACGACGAACTACGCGGAGGTGCTGATGGCGGCGGAGGGCGGGGCGGTGTTGATTGCGACGCGGCATCATCTGCACGCGGCGCTGGTGCAGGACGCGCTGGAGGCCAACCGGCACGTGTTTGTGGAGAAGCCGCTGTGTCTGACGCGCGGCGAGCTTGCGGCCGTCGACGCGCGGGTGGGGCGGAGCCTGGGCAGCGTGATGATCGGGTTCAACCGCCGGTTCGCACCGGCCAGCGTGGAACTGAAACGGCAGCTCGGAGCCGCCAGCGGCCCCAAGACCGCGACGTACCGGGTGATGGCGGGCGCGCTCGATCCGCAGCACTGGTATGCGAACCACGCGGAAAGCGGGGGCCGGGTCTTGGGGGAGGCATGCCATTTTCTGGATTATTTCTGTTTCCTGTTCGACTCGCGGCCGGTGCGGGTGCTGGCCCAGCCGACATGGCCCGCGGCGGGGCGTCTGGCGTTTCCGGACAGCATTGCGGCGCAGGTCGAATTTGCCGACGGCTCGTGCGGCCAGCTGGTGTACACGGCGGAGGGCGACAGCCGTTATCCGAAGGAAACCCTGACGGTGTTTGGGGCCGGACTGGTGGCGGAGATCGTCAATTTCCGGGAGCTGCGGATCTGGCGGGGGCGCAGGCAGACGCGGCGCCGTTACGCGTCGAAGGGGCACGCGGAGGAAATGGCGGCGTGGGTGGAATTTCTGCAGGCGCGGCGGGAGCCGCCCCTGCCGTATGGGCAGGGGCGGCAGAGCATGGAGCTGACCTTTGCGGTGCTGGACTCGGTGGCGCAGGCGCGCGCGGTGGAGGTGGGCGGGACTTCCTGACGCCGCTTTGCGGCGGCCGCCCCGTCAGGGTTCCCGGAACAAAAACCGCGAGGTGTTTTTTCGGCGAGGCGCGCCCTGGCCGGGGCGCGTTCGGCCTGAATTCCCGGCGTCTTTGCCGGCTGGCGCCCCGTGCGGGTCTGAGGCAAGCGCCTTGTTAGGATTCCCAGCGGAAGACCATGACGCTCATGGGGGGGAGGGTGAAGATGGCGGAGCAGGGGCGGTTATGGACGCGGTAGTCCTGGGTGGTGACGCCGCCGAGGTTGCCGACGTTGCTGCCGCCGTAGTAGTCGGCGTCGCTGTTGAGGACTTCGGCCCAATAGCCGGCGCGGGGCAGGCCGACGCGGTAGTGGTGGCGGACGACGGGGGTGAGGTTGAGGATGGCGAGCAGGCAGTTGTCGGCGGCGCGGTTTTGGCGCAGGAACGACAGGACGCTGTTTTCGTGGTCGCTGCAGTCGACCCAGGAGAAGCCGTCCATGTCGTAATCGCATTCCCAGAGGGCGGGTTCATTGCGATAGAGGCGGTTGAGGTCTTCGACGAAGCGCTGGAGGCCGGCGTGGTAGGGGCCTTCGCGGAGAAGCCACCAGTGGAGTTCCTCGTTGGCATTCCACTCGGCGCGCTGGCCGAATTCGCCGCCCATGAAGAGGAGGATTTTGCCGGGGAAAAGCCACTGGTAGCCCAGCAGGGTGCGCAGGTTGGCGAAGCCCTGCCAGTCGTCGCCCGGCATGCGGCTCAGGAGCGAGCCTTTCCCATGCACGACCTCGTCGTGGGAGAGGGGCAGGAGGAAGTTCTCGTGGTGATGGTAGAGCATGGCGAAGGTGAGGTCGTTCTGGTGGTATTTCCGGTAGACGGGGTCGCGGCGGAAGTAGCCCAGGGTGTCGTGCATCCAGCCCATGTTCCACTTGATGGAGAACCCGAGCCCGCCGAGGTAGGGGGGGCGGGTGACTTGAGGCCAGGCGGTGGATTCCTCGGCGATGGTGATGGCGCCGGGGAATTCGGTGTGGACGAGGTGATTGAACTCGCGCAGAAAGCTGATGGCCTCGAGGTTTTCGCGTCCGCCGAACTGGTTGGGGACCCACTCGCCGTCGCGGCGCGAGTAATCCAGGTAGAGCATGGAGGCGACCGCGTCGACGCGCAGGCCGTCGATGTGGTAGCGGTCGCACCAAAACAGCGAATTCGCGGTGAGAAAATTGCGGACCTCGTGGCGGCCGTAGTTGAAGATCAGCGTGCCCCAGTCCTGGTGGGCGCCCTTGCGCGGGTCTTCGTGCTCGTAAAGGGCGGTGCCGTCGAAGCGCGCCAAGGCCCATTCGTCCCTGGGGAAATGGGCGGGCACCCAATCCATGATCACGCCGATGCCGGCTTCGTGGAGGCTGTTGATGAGGTATTGGAAGTCGTCGGGCACGCCAAACCGGCTGGTGGGCGAGTAGAAGCCGGTGATTTGGTAGCCCCAGCTGGGATAAAACGCGTGCTCGCTCAGGGGGAGGAACTCGACGTGCGTGAACCCCATCCGCCGCACGTAATCGATCAGCAGACCCGCAATGTCGCGGTAGGAATACGATTCGACGGTGGTCTTCTTGCGCCAGGATCCCAGGTGCACCTCGTAGACGCTCAGGGGCGAGCGCAGCGGGTCGCGTTCGCGCCGCCGCTTCATCCACTCGTCGTCGGTCCACGCGAACTTGCCCGGGTTCCAGACAATGGACGCGTTTTTGGGGGCGGCTTCGAAAAAGAAGCCATAGGGATCGGTTTTCAGGACGAGGGTGCCGTGGGCATTCCGGACTTCGTATTTGTAGAGCGCGCCCTCGCCCACGCCCGGGATGAAGATCTCCCACACGCCCGAGGCGGCCAGCAGCCGCATGGCGTGATACCGGCTGTCCCAGCCGTTGAAATCCCCCACCACGCTGACGCGCTGCGCGCTGGGCGCCCAGACGGCAAAGCTGGTGCCCTGAACGCCGTCGATCACGCGCACCTGGGCGCCCAGCTTCTCGTAAATCCGGCGCTCGTTCCCCTGGCCGAACAGGTAGAGGTCCATGTCGCCCAGGGTGGGCAGGAACGCATACGGGTCGCGCGTGCGCCGGACGTTGCCCTGGGAGTTGGTGATGACGAGGTCGTAGGCGTAGACGCGGGTGGTGTCGTGGGTGCTGCCCTCGAACAGCCCGGCCTCGTGCAGGCGCTGCATCTGGAGGGTGGGCTGGTGTTTCTCATGGCACGGCACCAGTTCCACACGGGCGGCATCCCGCACCAGCGCCCGCGCCACCACGCCTGTGCCGTCCCCCAGAGGGTGCATGCCCAGCAGTTGGTGCGGATGGCCGTGGGTCGCATTCACCAGACTCTCCAACTCGGCCTGACTCAGAATCATCATGGCCGCTTTATGTCACAGTTCATCCTCGTCGAACATCAAAAAACCGCAACGCCCGCACCGGGACATTGACCGCGCCGCCCCGGGCCGGCACACTGCCGGGCATGCAGCGCGTTGTCATCACCGCCGGGTCCGCCGCCGGCCATTCCCCTTTGTGCCGCGGGCCCGCCGCCCGGGGCGCCGCGGCCGCGAGTCCCGGCCGGTGCCGGCGTCTGGGTGCCGTGGTTTTGCTCATCGGGGCCGCCTGGACACTGTCGGCGGGCGACTGGCCGCAATGGGGGGGATCAGCGCACCGCAACATGTATTCGCCCGAGCGCGGCCTGCCGGCGGGTTTCAGCCCCGGCACGATCAACCCCGGGACGGAGGAATACGACGTGACGTCGGGCCGGAACACGCGGTGGATCGTGAAACTGGGCACGCAAAGCTACGGCAACTGCACGGTGAGCGGCGGCAGGGTGTTTGTGGGCACCAACAATGACCATCCGCGCGATCCCCGGCACAGCGGGGACCGGAGCATTTTGCTGTGTTTGGACGAAGCCACGGGGGAGTTGGTATGGCAGCTGGTGATTCCGAAGCGCGCCTCGGGGCAGGTGAACGACTGGGAATACCTGGGGCTGCTTTCGTCGCCGACGGTCGAGGGGGACCGGGTGTATGTGGTGACAAGCCGCTGCGAGGTGATGTGCCTGGACACGAAGGGTCTGGCGGACGGCAACGACGGCCCCTACACCCTCGAGGGCCAATACGCCGCCGGCCCCGGCAAGCCCCCAATCGCACCCGGCCCGAAGGATGCCGACATTCTATGGGTGTATGACATGATGGACGAGCTGGGGGTTTTCCCGCACAACGCGTCGAACGGCGCCGTGCTCCTCGTGGGTGACACCCTGTTCACCAGCACCGCCAACGGCCACGACTGGACCCATGCCAACGTCCCCGCCCCCTTCGCCCCCAGCCTCGTCGCCCTCGACAAGCGCACCGGCCAGCTCGTCGCCGAAGACGATGCCCGGATCGGCCCCCGCATCTTCCACGGCCAATGGAGTTCGCCCTCCTCCGGCGTTGTCAACGGGCGGCCCCTGGTGTTTTTCGGCGGCGGCGACGGGTTCCTCTACGCGTTCGAGACGGCGCCGGTGAAGACCGCCGACGGCAACCGGCTCAAGACGGTCTGGAAGTTCGATTGCAACCCGCCCGAATACAAAACCCGCAACGGCCGGCCCATCAAGTATCCCGACGCCGAGGGCCCCAGCGAAGTCAACGCGACGCCTGTCTTCTACCGGAACCGCGTGTATGCAAGCATCGGGCAGGACCCCGAATACGGCGAGGGTGTGGGCCGGCTGGTGTGCGTGGATGCGACGAAGACCGGCGACATCACGGGCAGCGGGCTGGTGTGGGATTTCAAGGGCCTGCAGCGCTCGATGTCCACGGTCTCCATCGACCCCGCCACCGGCCTGCTGTTCGTGGCCGATTTCTCGGGATACGTCCGTTGTCTCGAGGCCGACACGGGCAGGGTGCATTGGACGCACGACATGAAAGCGCACGTGTGGGGCTCGACGCTGGTTGCCGACGGCAGGGCGTATGTGGGGGACGAGGACGGCGACTTCGTGGTGCTGGCGGCGACCCGGGACCTGAAGGTGCTCAGCGAGGTCAACCTCGACGCCCCCGTCTATTCCACGCCCGTCGCCGCCAACGGCGTCCTTTACGTCGGCTCCCAAACCCACCTGTTCGCCTTCCGCGACGCCGCGGCTCTCCGGAAACTCAACCGCTGACTTCCAGCGGAAGCTTCTGTGGGGCGCCTTGTGACCAGGCATCAGCAGCCACGGCTGAAACCGGGGGCGCTTGATCCAATCCACCGCAAGGTCGGTCACCCCATGAGTGTAGTACCCGGGAATGACTTTCCGCTCGCCATCCACATTGAACCGCGTGTCGCAATACTTGCCCTGGCCCTGGTGCGTGACGAGGAAATCGAACCCGGGCCGCTTGGCGTCGTTGTTCTCGCCCATGTGCCACTTGCCGATGAACGCGGTCTGACCACCAACCATCCGCCCATCGTCGGCTGCAACGTCAACGCCGCCGATTCACATTACTCGCCGCCGGCCACCGAGACCGATGGCCACCACCGGGCTGCGCCGATGAATTTTGCCGAAGGCTTGAGGATCGCCTCATCGAACTGGGAAAGCAGTTCGATGACATGGCCTATCCCCATCGTGGCCACGGGCTCCGCGAGGGCCGCGGTACGGCGGTCCACCTGCGAATGCGCATGGTGCGCGATCTCCTCGAGCACTTGAAAGACGCCATGAACGGCGTGCTCAAGGCCCGGAACCTGGAAATGTTCCGCGAGCGGTTGAAGAACGCCAACATTCCGCCGCACTTCCACCATGTGGGTGCGCAGCGGTTCCACCGCCACATGCGCCAATGGGACCAGCCGATCCTTGTCGCCCTTGCCTCCGCGGACGGTGATGATTTCGTGCTCCAAGTCCACATCCTTCACCCGCAACCTGAGCAGTTCCATCAAACGCAATCCGCCCCCAAACGCCACGCGAGTCATCAGCGCCCAAAACGGGGGAAGTCCTTCCACCAAGGCTTGCAGCTCACTGCGGGTCAGCCACGTCGGCGCGTGCCGACGCATCCGGGCGCGCCGGTACTCGGAAAAATCCCCCAATTCCTTTTGAAACACCTCGCGCAGCAGAAAGACCACCGCGTTTAATGCCTGTCGCTGGCTGCTGGCACTGATCCGCCGGTCCAACGCCAAACCGTCGAGGAACCCCTTCACATCATCCCTGCCGCGTGTGGCTAACTCATCGCTTTGGCAGAATCGAGCGAAGCGCTCAAGCCACACCAGGTAGCTTTGTTCCGTTCGATACGAGTAGTTGCGCCTCCGCACCACCGTCAAGAACGCCCTTTTCCACTCGGACACCGCTGTCCCTGTCATCACCGAATTCCCGCTCCGCGCAGGCGTCAACGTGCCGCTATGCCCGGTCGGTCCG
>JAFGQR010000007.1 GCA_016935555.1 Verrucomicrobiota bacterium | reverse complement strand
TTCTTAAATCGAGCGCATCACAAATGCCTGCCATCACGGCGGTTATGGAAACGCCGATTTTGCCTTGATCGTTTGCTCAGACCTCTAAGAGACTTATTGTCACGGCGCGGCCATTGATTGCCAGCGCGGGTGTGCTCTTAGCGAGGAACCGGGCGATTATGGAGAGGATGGAGACGATACCGATTCCGATACCGACGCCCACCCCGAGGGGAACAGGGGAACGATTGGCGTCAGGTCATCAAGCCTTGCCTGGCGCGAGAAACGGGTCGAGGATGGTGTGGCAGGGACGAACCGTGGTCGGAGGGGATGGTTGCCGGCAATCTGGCTTCTCAGACCACGAAGTCCCCGACCATGACAACACCTAACATGCCGGAGACAGCTTATGACGCTTGAAACGATTCGTGCCACGCTTGCCTGGTGCTCCGTAATCAACATCGGAATCCTGATGGTGTGGTTCCTGTTGTTCGTCGTCGCGCACGACTGGATGTACAAGTTCCACGGCAAATGGTTCAAACTGTCCGTCGAGCAGTTCGACGGCATCCATTATCTGGGAATGGCGGCTTTCAAAATCGGATTCCTGCTGTTGAACCTGGTGCCGTACCTCGCGCTGCGGATTGTTGGGTAGAATCCTTGTGTGATGTATTGTGGGGATGGTGCGCAGCAGACCACGCTGCACCACTCCGATTCGGGCATACCAAGGCTGTCTTGGAAGGCCTGCTGGCGCATCGCCACCGGTTCACCACCGTTACGGTCCTCACGAAAAATTCTGGTCTCGCTGCCAGAACCGACTATGCCCAACTCCTGAATGCCTTGCGGGGCAGTGGTCTCGGAGCAAACTCCAGGCGGTTCACGGACCGGGCAGCGGCGCGGGGCTGGCAATTTGGCGGAGTTGTGCTACATACGCTTGTTGTGACCCACGTGTGTTGCCGATCTGCATGGTGGCTGCTTGGCGGCGTGTTGACTGGCGGCATCGCCGCCCCCGCCGCGCCGCTGTTCTCCACCAACGCGACGTGGGCGCTTTTCAAGGGAACCCGGGAGGCGTCCTCGCCCGACGCCGCGGCCTGGCGCGCGCCGGCGTTTGACGACTCGGGATGGACGAAGGCGCCGGCGCCGTTTTTTTACGGCGAGAACTACTCCGGCGGCACGCGGCTTGAGGACATGCGGTATGCGTATTCGACTCTTTTTTTGCGGCGGACGTTTGTGGTGACGAACCTGGGCGCGATCGGGTGGCTGACACTGGGGTCGCGTTGCGACGACGGGTTCATTGCGTGGATCAACGGGGTGGAAGTGCGGCGCTCCAACGTGGCGGCGGGCGAGCGCGCCTACAACACGTTTGCCTCCTCTGCCGTGTCCGAGCCGATCCCGTTCCATGAGGTTCAGCTCACGAACGTGGCGGCGTTCCTGGTGGCCGGCACCAACGTGATTGCGGTCCAGGCCTTCAACACCTCCCTCAGCAGCAGCGACCTGGTGATCGACCTGTCGCTTGCGTGGTGGCCGCCGGATCATGTGCCCCCGACCCTCGCCAGCGTCAGCCCGCCCCCGTCGGCCACGCTTTCGAATCTGACGCAGGTCACCGTCACGTTCTCCGAGCCGGTGTGGGAGGTGCACGCGTATGATTTGCAGGTCGACGGGGCGCCCGCCACGAACGTGACCGGGGCCGATGCCGTCTACGCGTTCACCTTCGCGCCGCCGGCGTATGGCATGCCGCGTCTGGCGTGGGGGCCGGGACACGGCATCACCGACCGGGCGGCGCCGCCCAACCGGTTTGTGGAAACGGATGCGGGGGCGTCGTGGGAATATGACTTGCAGGACTGGGAACCGCCGCGGGTGGTGCTGCTGAACCCGCCGCCCCAGGCCGTGCTCCGCCACCTGCGGCAGATCGAAGTGGCGTTCAGCGAGGCGGTGTGCGGCGTCGACGCCGGCGATTTGCGGGTGAACAACGTGCCGGCGACCGGGGTGACCGTGCGGTCCCCGGCGGCGTATGTCTTTCACTATTCGGAACCGGCGGCCGGCGTGCTCGAGGTCAGCTGGGCCGGGGCCCATGGCATCGTCGACGGCGCGCCGGCGGCCAACGCTCTGGGCGGCGGCGCCTGGACCTACACGCTGGATCCGAACGCGCCGCTGGCCGATGTGCGGCTCAATGAATTCCTGGCCGGGTATGCGGGTGCGGCGGGTTTGAGGGACGAAGACGGCGAGCTGCAGGACTGGATTGAGTTGTGGAACCCGGGGACCAACGCGGTCAACCTGTCGGGCTGGGCGTTGACGGACGACGCGGGCGTTCCGGACCGGTGGACGTTTCCGCCCCTGCTGCTGGAACCGCGGCAGTACCTGGTGGTGTTCGCCTCGGGGAAGGACCGCCGGCCGTTGGCGACCAACGGGCCGCTGCACACGAACTTCAAGCTCAGCCCCGACGGCGAGTATCTCGGGTTGTATGACGCCGAGTCGCCGCGGCACGTGATGGCGCAGTGGGCGCCCCAGTTTCCCGAGCAGCGCAACGACCATTCGTATGGCGTGGACGCCGCCGGGATCTGGCGATACTTCGCGGTTCCCACGCCGGGCGCCAGCAACGGGCTCAGCGCGATCGAGGGCCTCGTCGCAGCGCCGCATTTCAGCGTCGGACACGGTTTCTTCGACGCGCCATTCGAGTTGCATCTGACCACGGCGACGCCGGGCGCGGCGATCCGGTACACCACCCACGGCGGGGCGCCGTCCCTCGCGCAGGGCGAGGATTACACCGGCCCGCTGCGCCTGGACCGGACGACGGTGTTACGGGCGGCGGCGTTCAAGGCGGGGATGCTGCCCTCGACGGTGGAGACACGGACCTATTTGTTTTTGGACGGCGTGGCGGCGCAGCCGGCGCAGCCTCCCGGGTTCACGTCGGTGTGGGGAACGGTGACGGCGGATTACGAGGTGGATCCGAACGTGACAGGCCACCCGGCCTACAGCAATGCCTTCAAGGGCGACCTGATGAGCGTGCCCAGCGTGTCCATTGTGATGGACCACGACGATCTTTTCGGCGCCAGGGGCATTTACGCCAACCCCGAGTCGACCGGCCTTGCGTGGGAACGGCCCGGATCCGTCGAGATGCTCTACGCGGACGGGCGTCCGGGATTTCAGGCGAACTGCGGGGTGCGCATCCAGGGGGGCGTGGGGCGGCGGCCGGTGGTGTTGAAGCACTCGTTTCGATTCCTCTTCAAGGGCGACTACGGTCCGGCGCGCCTGAGCCACCCGCTGTTCGAAGGCAACCCGGTGACGGCGTTTGACACCTTCGTGCTGCGGGCGGGCTTCAACAACTCGTATGTGTGGAACGCCAACGACGCCGCGCGGATGCATTACCTGCAGGACCAGTGGATTCGGGACGCCTACCGGGGGATGGGGCAGGAATCGGGCTATGGGAATTTTGTGCATGTGTATGTGAACGGCCTCTACTGGGGGCTCTACAATGCCACCGAACGCCCCAGCGCACCCTATTGCGCCGACCACTTTGGGGGCGACAAATCCGAGTGGGACGCCATCAACTCGAGCGAAGCGATCGACGGCTCCAAGACCGCCTGGACGACCCTGCAGAACCTCGCCAACGCCGGCATCGCGGACGACACCGCCTACCAGGCCATCCAGCAATACCTCAACGTCACCAACCTCGCCGACTACATGCTCGTCAATTTCTACGGCGGCAACCTCGATTGGGACAGCCACAACTGGTACGCCGCCCGCCGCCGTCTTGCCGGCGCCGGCTTCATGTTCTTCTGCTGGGACGCCGAGCGCTGCCTGGAAAGCCCGGCCGGCAACGACCGCACGGGCCTCAACCTGGCCGACAAACCCTCGCGGCTCTACAGCCAACTGCGTGCCTGCCCCGAATTCGTGCGCCTGTTCGGCGACCGCGCGCACCGCCATCTCTTCAACGACGGCATCCTCACCCCCGGCCGCGCCAAGGCCCTGTTCGCCACGCTCACCAACCAAATCTACCGCGCCATGGTGGGCGAATCCGCGCGCTGGGGCGACAAACTGCGCGAACCGCCTTTCACCCGCGACACGGACTGGCTGAACGGCGCCAATTGCGTCCACTGGGAGATGGGCACCTTTTTTGCGCAGCGCGCCGGGGCGTTTCTGAACCAGCTGCGCGCCGCCGGCCTGTATCCCTCCACCGTGGCCCCTGCGTTCAGCCCCCAGCACGGCGGCCGTGTCCCACGCGGCTTCCGCCTTACCCTGTCGGCACCCGGCGGCACCGTCTATTACACGCTGGACGGCACCGACCCCCGCGTTTATCACACCGGCGCGGTGTCGCCCGCCGCGCGGACGTGGACGGGCACCCCGTGCGTGCTCGACACCACCACCACCGTGTGTGCGCGCACCCTCGACGGCGGCGTCTGGAGCGCGCTCAATGAGGCCACCTACCAGGTCGCCGAGCTTGGGTCGGCCCTGCGGTTCTCGGAGATCATGTACCACCCGGCCGGAGGCGACACCTATGAGTTCATCGAACTGCACAACACCGGCCCCACGCCCGCCGACCTGGGCCGCATGCAACTCGACGGCGTGACCTTCGTGTTCATGCCCGGCACCTTCCTGGCCCCCGGCGCCCGGCTCGTCCTGGCCGCGGGCCTCAACCCCGCCGCCTGGGCCGCTCAATACCCGGGCGTCACCCCCGCCGGCTATTTCACCGGCAAACTCGCCGACGGCGGCGAACGCCTCGCCCTGCTCGACCCCGATGGCCGCGTTCTCACCGCGGCAACCTACGACGACACCGGCGGCTGGCCCACCGCTCCGGACGGCACCGGCCCGTCGCTGGAAATGCTCAATCCCGAAGGCGACCCCGGCGACCCCGCCCACTGGCGGGCCAGCGCCGCTCCCCACGGCACCCCCGGCGCACCCCCTGCAGCCGCCTCCAACCCCGTCGTCGTCCTCAACGAAATCATGGCCGACAACCGGAGCGCCGTCGCCCAAGACGGCACATACCCGGACTGGATCGAGTTGCACAACCTCGACGCCGTCCCGGTGGCACTCGACGGCTGGAGCCTGAGCGACGACGGCGATCCCCGGAAGTTCGTATTCCCCGCGCCCACGGTGCTGCCGCCCCACGGCTACCTCGTGGTCTGGTGCGACGCGCCCACCCTCGCGCCCCCGGACAGCCTGCACACCGGATTCGGACTGGATCGCGAGGGCGAAAGCGTGTTCCTGCATGACGCGGCCGGCACCCGCGTGGATGCGCTCACGATCGGGCTGCAAGTCCCCGACACCTCGGTGGGTCGCCTCGGCGGCACGTGGGAACTGACCCTGCCGACCCCGGGCCAGCCCAACACGCCGGCCGCACTGGCCGACCCCTCCGCACTCGTCATCAACGAATGGCTCGCCAATCCGCCTCCGGGCGGCGAGGACTGGATGGAGCTGTTCAACCGCGATCCGGGACGGCCGGTGGCGTTGCGGGGTTTGTGGCTCGCCACGTCCAACGCGCTGTTCCAGGTGCGCTCGCTGTCGTTCGCCCCTCCGGCGGGCTTTGCGGTGCTGGTGGCCGATGAGAACCCCGGGGTCACGCATGTGGACTTTAAGCTGCCCAAGGAAGGCGGCAGCCTCGCCCTTTACGACCCCGCGGCCGCCCTGCTCGACCAGGTCGCCTATCCGGCCCAGAGTTCGGGAGTCACCCGTGGCCGCTGGCCCAATGGCGGCACCGGCACGGCCGACTTCCCCAACGGCGGCACCCCTGGCGCGTCCAATCTCGTCGTCGTGTACACGGGGCCGCGGCTGCACGAGGTCATGGCCCGGAACCGTGCGGCCGTCCAGGACAGCGCCGGCCGCATGGCCGACTGGGTCGAACTGTTCAATCCCCAGCCGACCCACGTCGCCTTTGGCGGCATGAGCCTCAGTCTCGATGCCCCCCAGCCGGGGCAATGGGTCTTTCCGCCAGACGTCCTCGTTCCCCCCAACGGCCACCTCGTGATCTGGTGCGACCCCACACGCGCCGCCTCCACCGCGGTGGAACCCGACCTGAATTGCGGCCATGCGCTCGAGGGGGAAAGCGGCGGTGTGTATCTGTTCGATGCGGCAGGGCAGCAGGTGGACCAAGTCGAATACGGGTTTCAAGTCCCGGACCAGTCGATCGGCGAGAGCGCCGAAGGCTGGCGGTTGCTGGCTTCCCCCACCCCGGGGGCGCCCAATGCCCCCGGCGCCGCGCTGGGGCCGGCAAGCAGCCTGCGCGTGAACGAATGGATGGCCCATCCGGCCGAGGGAGACGACTGGTTCGAGCTGTTCAATGCCGCGCCGCTTCCCGTGGACCTGGGCGGCATGTGGCTGGGCGATGACCCGAGTCAGGCCGGCCAGGCCCAATTCCAAGTCGCCCCGCTCAGCTTCATCGCCGCCCAGGGCTTCGTCACGTTCCACGCGGATGCACAACCCAGCCGCGGCCGCGACCACGTCAATTTCGCGCTGGACGACCGCGGCGAAATGATCGTGCTTTCCGGCCCGGCGACGAACCGCATCGACGCAGTCGGGTTCGGTCTCCAGGCGCCGGGCGTGTCCGAAGGGCGGCTGTTGGATGGGGCGTCGCGGGTGGTCGCGTTTTCCGCGACACCGACGCCCGGGGAAAGCAACTACGTGCCCCTGGACGCGCCGGTGGTCAATGAGCTGCTCTCCCACGCCGATGCGCCGCTTGAAGACGCCATCGAACTGTGCAATCCCACCCTTGCCGATGTGGCAATCGGCGGCTGGTATCTCAGCGACGACGCGGGCGCGCTCCGGAAATTCCGCGTGCCGGACGGGACGGTGGTTCGGGCAGGAGGCCATCATGTGTTTTACGCCGCACAACTCGCTGGCGGCACGGCCTGGCCCGTCATGTTCGACGGCGCCCGGGGCGGCCAGGTGTGGCTGTCGGAGGCGGACGGAGCGGGCCAGCTGACGGGGCGCCGCGCGACGGCGCGCTATGGCGGCGCGCTGGAGGGGGAATCGTTCGGGCGCCATGGGACGACCGTGGGGGTGGATTTTGTGGCCTTGAGCCGGCGGACCTTCGGGGTGGACGCGCCGGCGACGCCGGAGGAGTTCCGTCAGGGCACGGGTGCCGCCAACGCGCCGCCCCGGGTTGGACCGGTGGTTGTGAGTGAACTGATGTATCACCCGCCGGAGCGCCTGGTGGACGGCGTGCTGGCGGAGGATCATGACGGGGAATTCATCGAGTTGCACAACGTATCGGACGCGACGGTGACGTTGTCCGAGGCGTCGGATGGGATTGCTCCCTGGAGGCTTCAGGAGGCGGTCGAGTTCGATTTTCCCGCCCCCGCGACGATGGCGCCGCGCGGTTATGTGCTGGTGGTGGGATTTGATCCCGTGCGGGATCCCGTGGCGGCCGATGCGTTCCGGCTGAAGTATGGCGTGGCTGCCAGCGTCGCCCTGCTGGGGCCGTTCCGTGGGCGACTCGACAATGACGGCGAGGCGCTCGAGTTGTATCAACCCGACCCAGCCGCGGCGGGCCCGGTGGCCCGTGTCCTGACTGAGCGGGTGCGCTACGGGCCGCGCAGTCCCTGGCCGCTCAGCGCCGATGGTGCCGGCTACTCGCTGCAGCGGGCCGGCGTGTTCGCCTATGGCAACGAGCCCACCAACTGGCTCGCGTCCGTGCCGACGCCCGGACGCGTCAACGGCTCCGGGACCAACATTCCCCCGATCGTGGTTCGCGAGCCTGCGGACCAGACCAACTACGCCGGGCTCAGCGCGACGCTGCAGGTGCTGGCGGACGGGACCGCCCCTTTGAGCTACCAGTGGACCTTCAACGGCGCCGCCCTCGCGGGCGAGGTGAATCCGGCCCTGCAGTTCACCACCCTGCGGCCGGACCACGCCGGCGCCTACGCGGTGGTGGTCACGAACGCCCTCGGCGCCGTCACCAGCCGGGTGGCGATTCTCACCGTGCGGGAGCCGCTATTGGAAATCCTCGAACCTCCGCAGCCCCAGACCGTCGTGGCTGGCGGGACGGCCGAGTTCCGCGTGCTGGCGGTGGGGGTGGGGACGCTGACGTACCAATGGCGGCAGAACGGCGCGCTGATTCCGGAAGCGACCAATGCGGTTCTCACGCTGGACCCGGTGCAACCGGTGCACGCGGGCTTTTACACGGTGGACATCGCCAACGCGGCCAGCAACGCCACAAGCCCCGCCGCCCTGCTCACCGTGCTGCAGCCGCCCGTGTTCCTCGAACAGCCCCGGGACCAGACTGTGGTGGCCTACACCACCGCCCGGTTCAGCGTGGTCGTCGGGGGCACGCCCCCGCTGAGGTTTCAATGGCGATTCAATGGTGCCAGCCTTCCGGGCGCCACCAACGCGACGCTGACGCTGTCCAACGTGCAGCAATCCCACGAAGGCCAGTATCGCGTGCTGGCGTTCAACACAGCGGGGTCGGTTTCAAGCTCGAACGCGTCGCTCCACGTGTTGATGCCCCCGACCCTCACCCAGCAACCGCAGAGCGTCTACGTCCGGATCCGCCCCGATGCGCAGGCTGCCGACACCACGAATGTCACGTTTGCTGTCGCCGCCAGCAGCACCTCGCCGATGCGCCACCAATGGCAGTTCCGTGGCACCAATATCCCCGGCGCCACCGCCGCCACGCTCACCGTCTCCAACGTCCAACAGCACCACTGGGGCCCCTACACCGCCGTCGTGACCGACGACATCGGCGCCGTGACCACCGCGCCCGCCTGGCTCTACCCCCTGGTCCGCCCCGTGTTCACCCAGCCGCCTGTGTCTCAAACCGTGGCTGCGGGCAGCGGGGTCACCCTCAGTGCCGCCCACTCCGGCTGGCCGCCGCCGTTCACCAACGAGTGGCGTCTCAGCATAACCCCGCTCTGGACCAACGTGCACCACCAAGACACCACCTTCTTCACCTTCCGCGCCTCGAGTTCACCCGGCTCGCAATCCTACCGCGCCGTTGTCCGCAACGCCGCCACCCTCGGCACCCCGGGCGTCGGCTCATCCCTCGCCACGGTCACCACGCTCGCCGACACCGACGGCGACGGCATCCCGGACGCGTGGGAACTGCGGGACGGGTTCGATCCGGCCAACGCGCTCGACGCGGGTCTGGATGCGGACGGCGACGGTCTGGCCAACGGCCCCGAGTATCTTGCCGGCACCCAACCCACCAACGCCCAGAGCCGGCTGCGGCTCGACGCCATCGCCGCCGGCGACCGCGTCGTGCTCACGTTCGCGGCCGTGTCGAACCGCACCTACACGATCCAAGCCGCCGACGACCCCGCCGCGGGCGCCTGGTTTCGGGTGACGGATATCGTGGCCCGCGCAACCAATCACCAAGTCACCAACGTCGTCCCCATCTTGGACGACCCCGCCCGCCGCTTCTACCGCGTCGTGACCCCGCACACGCCCCTGCCATGAGCGGTTCGCTTCCCCTTCAGCGGCCCCGGGCGGACATTCCCCAGCTCGAGATTCCCGGCGCGCCTGGGCGGCTGAGCCAATCGATGCCAGCCCATCTACGTTCGGTCTTGTGCGGCGCCGCGCGATCCGGTTGGATGCCCGGGCAGGCAATGGAAACGCAGGCCTGATTTCGGCTTATGTCCTACTCAGTCTTTTCCGGGGTGGCGCTTGGTGGGGCGCTTTGTCTTGGCTCGCTGAATGGCGTGTGCGGGGGGGAGGCGGGGGCGGCGGCGTTGGCGCTGAGTCTGGAGGTCGCCAGCCAAGTGCAGCGTTACGAGCGGGTCGATTTTGCGATCAGGGGCGTGGGCGCCTACGGCAATCCCTACGATCCCGCGGTGATCCGGGTTGACTTGGCGCTTTCCGATCCGGCCGGCCAGACGCTCCATCTGCCCGCGTTCTATTATCAGGCGTTCGAGTATCGGACGTTACCCCAGGGCAACCGCCGGCGCGAGTGGATCCATCCGACCAACCCGCCGCAATGGCGCGCCCGTTTCGCCGCCCAGACGCCGGGGACGTACACCGCCGTGGCGGTGGCGACCGACGGGCGCGGCATGCGGCGCTCCAACGCGGTGCGCTTCACCTGCTTCACCGGCACGCCCAGCACGGAGAAGGGGTATGTGCGCGTGTCGACGCGCGACGCCCGCTTTTTCGAGTGCAGCGACGGCAGCCCCTTTTTTGTCCTTGGGCAGAATGTGGCGTTTGTCGGGGCAGACCAGTATCTCCATACGGAGCGAGCCGGCGAGGTGTTCCGGACGATGGCGGCGCAGGGCGCGAACGCCGCGCGGGTGTGGGTGTGCGCGGAAGACTGGGCGCTGGGCATTGAAGCGCGCAAGAGTGCCTGGGGCCGTTCGTGGGGTTGGCAGCCGCCCTTTGCGCCCTTGCCGGGTCGGGACGGCTATCATGCAGGCGGGCTCTGCATCCGGCTTGGGGGAAGCGACGCGGTCCATGTGACCCTGGCTCCCACCTGGCCTGTCGCCGTGCGCCCCGGCGCCACCTACCAGCTGTCCGGCCGGGTCCATGCCGACCCCGAAGCGGCCTTGCGGATCGAGCTTGAAGGGCTTTCGAACAACGAGCCCGCACGCGGCGCGCCGCGCGGCTCATGGGTTCCCTTCGCCCGGACACTCGTGGCGGCCTCGAATCAGTGGTGGCTCGGCCGGCTCACGCTGCGCGCCGAAGGCGCCGGCGGCGTGCTGGTGCGCGATCTTTCCCTGCGCGAGGCGGGCACCGGCCCGGAATTGCTTTGGGAAGCGGAGCCGCGTCTGGCGGCGCGCGGTTTCTACAACCCGGTGGACAGTTATCTTTTGGACCGGTTGCTGGAAGCCGCCGAGCGCGAGGGTGTGCATCTGCAGTTGTGTTTGCTGACGCGCGACCATTACATGCACGATCTGCGCGACCCCGGCAGCCCCGCCTACCAGTCCGCCATCGACGATGCTCGCAAGCTGCTCCGGTATGCCGTCGCCCGCTGGGGTTACTCCCCACGCGTGCTGGCTTGGGAATACTTCAACGAAATGGACCCGGGCGCCCCCACCGAACGGTTCCACCGCGAACTGGGCGAATACCTGGAACAGGCCGATCCTTATCGGCATCTTCGCACCACCAGCGGTTGGGGTCCCGCCCCGAAACACTGGACCCACCCGAACCTCGACATTGCCGACCTCCACCACTATCTCCGCCCCAACGCGCCGCCCCCCTGGACCAACGAAGTCGCCGTCGTGCTCGAGCGCGCCGCGCTTCTCCGCAAGCACGCGCCGGACAAACCGGCGATCCTGGGTGAATTCGGCCTTGCGGACGAGCGATGGGGGCGGAGTCCCCACATGAAGGCCGACACCAACGGGGTGCATTTCCACAATGCGCTTTGGGCTTCGGCGTTTTCCGGCCTGTCCGGCACGGCCATGTTTTGGTGGTGGGAAACGCTGGACCAAATGGACCTGTATGCCCACTACCGTCCCCTGGCCGATTTCATCCGCGACATTCCCTTCACCACCGTCCGGCTGCAGCCGGTGGTGCTGGCGTCCCAGCCCTCCGGCTGCCAGGTGTTGGCCTGGCGCAACGCCAGGCAGATGGCCGCCTGGGTGTTCAATCCGGAAGCCGCCTGGTGGCAGGAGGTCATTGCGAAACGCCTTCCGACGCGACGCGACGCCGAGACGATACGGATCACGGGCCTCAACGAACGCGACTATCGCATCGAATGGTGGGACTCATGGACGGGCCGACGCGTCCGCGAACTCACCGCACGCACGACCCGTGGCGAGCTGACGCTGTCCGTTCCCGCGTTTGACAGGGACATTGCCTTCAAGTTGCAGCCGGTCCGATAACCGGCAGCTTCCGAGCTGGCCATGGGCACAAGTTGTGCTGAGAACGGTCTGGCTGTTCGGTTTTGGGATAGGCGGAGAGGACAACGTCCGTGGCGGGGTTCGAACAGTCCTTGTCGATAGCGCCTCGCCACATCTCCTTCCGTCGCGGGTGACGGCGGCATTGTCCTCATCACCCAGTCCAACGTCCCGGGGCGCGTCCGCCCGCTGCCTGCCGGCCCTTCCTGCCGCCCTGGGGCAAAAGCGGCCGTCACGTCAGGTCTTGCCTTGGCGGACCTGCTCTTTCTTTTCCTCCAGTGTCGCCTGAAGGGCCTTTCGCTCGGCGGCCAGTTGCTCTTCAAGACGGGCGTAACCTTCGAAATCCCCGCGGGCAGCGGCCTTCTCCATTTGATCCCGAAGCCCGATTTCCAGCTCGGCGGTCTTGGCGGCGTATTGGGAGTCCAGCTCGGCAAGCTGCTGCTTTTGTTGGGGGGTGAGTTTCGGCAGCGGGTTCGACCGGCTTAACCGCTCCATGGCAAGTTCGTAAGCGCTTTTCATTGCAACTGCTGCTGCGCATCCTAAGGCAACCTCCGCATCCCGCGCAAGCCGCTTCGGGGAAGCCGCTTCACAGGGACGGGAAGCCGCCTCTTGGCCCGTCCTCTCGGAACGGCAGGCCGGCCTGCAGGCAGTCTGCCAGCCGGCGGTAGACGGCGCGCAAGTGCGGCCGGGTCGGCTTGGGGCCGGCGGCTTGCACGATGCGTTCGCTGAGTGTGCCCTCGTTGAGGATGCGCGAGAAATAGATCGGGAGTGCAAACTTGTTGCGCTGCAGCCGGCGCAGGGTCCTCTGGATCAGATCCTCCAGGTCCCCCGAAAAGGCGCGGGCCAGCGACTGGAACTTAAGATCCTGCATGGTCGCTATCCGCGGCATCGGCTTGTGGCCGCGCGCTTCGGCCAGCAGCGACACGTAATAGCTCGCGCTCGTAAAGCCGGTACGTCTTGTAAGGCACCGCGCCGAAAATCTCCAGCACACGCCGCATCCTGAGGTTGTCTTCGAGAATCCATGAGGCTTCGGCTTCCACGAACCCCGCGTTGAACCCGGCTTGGAGGCCCTCGAACAGCATGACCGCCTCGAGCCCTTTGCCGCGATAGGCCCGCTTCACGCCCAGCGCCAGGACACGCGAGCGCGGCGGGCATTTCCATCCGAGCAGGTAGGGCAGAAGCCCGAGCGCCCTGGGGGTGAGCACACGGCCGCGGAGCGGTTGGAAGGGCACATTGAAATCGGGCAGGGCCAGCAGAAACCCGACGGGTTCGTTGTCGGCTTCGGCGAGCCAGGTGATGCCTTCCGTGAGCAGCGGCTTGAGGCGGGCGGCAAGGAAATCGACTTCCGCGTCGGTCATGGGCACGAATCCCCAGTTGTCCTCCCAGGCCTCGTTGTAGACCGCTTTGATCCTGCCCAAGTCCTGCGTGAGCGTCTTGCGGCGGATCGGCCGGAAGCGAAGTTCCGGCCATCGCTGCTTGGTTTTGGCGGCGATGCGCCCGAGCCGTTCCATCGGGGTTTTGGCCAGGTCAATGTGGAAGGCGATCATGTCCTTGGCCTTGCGGAACCCGGCAGCCTCCAGCAGCCCGGGGTAATAACGGGGATTGTAGGTCATCATCAGCACCGGAGGCACATCGAAACCGTCGACCAGCAATCCGCACTCGTCGTTGCTGGTGGGATTCATCGGGCCCAGCACCCAACCCAGTCCCTGCGACCGAGCCCAGTCGCACACAGTCCCCAACAGCCGCGCGGCGATGGCGGGATCTTGGACGGACTCGAAGAAGCCGAAGAAAGCGGCGGGGTTGTGTTGGGTTTCGATGAAATGGCGGTCCACCACGCCGGCGATTCGCCCGACATCGCGACCGTCCCGGACGGCCACCCACAATTGCATGGTGGCGTGGGCGAACAACGGGTTTGCCTCGGTGAACACCTTCCGCAGATCCATCAACAGAGGCGCCACCCAGTTCGGATCGCCCTCGTAGACCGCGTAGGCGACCCTGAGAAAACGCATCACGTCCCGCGGGCTGCGGGTCAGGGGGAGGATTTCAAATTTCAAATTTCAAATTTCAAATTTCGAGTTTCGGATTTCACGTTGCCTGTGGAATGCGGCGGACGGGATGTCCCGGCCCGATCCCGCGCCGGGGCGCCGGCCGGTGCACGGCTCGTGCGCGGCCCGTTTGCCAAAGCGCTCGGGACCGCACGCCCCACGCCCTTCCCAGGCAACGGTGCGCTGCCCCCGACGGAGGAATTTCCGGGACTGTAAGAAAACGTGTAACAATTGCTACACAAAAACTTGCCCGGTGAGGGGCGGAAACGAGGTTCTTGCGTCTCGAAGCGTTTCGGGTTGCGCGGCTCATGCTTTCCGTGAACCGGGACGTTGCACATTGATGCCAGGGCAACACCGTCGAGCCTATAACGCCCCGCGTCGGCATCGCCCGTCTTTGGCCAGCCCGCCGTCACGCCGTGGCCAACGCGCATGCCAGGAACAGAAGTCAGGGCTCGACGGAGTTGCCCTACCGGAGTCCACGGGCGCGATACGTGCCGTCTATCGGGCGGGATCGCGCGTTCCATGAACCGCAAGAACCCTCCAGCCCCCGTGCTTCGCCGGTCCGTGAAGCGGCATGAATGCCGCGCTCGGCCCCCGGGGCGTGCCGCCGCTGGAGCGCGGGCTTCAGCCCGCTTCAAGCCGCGTCGGTTCAAGGCCTCGATTCACGTCCGAGTTCCAGAGATGGTCCCTGCCCATGAATCGCGGCAAGACGCTCAGCGCTCAACATTGTCGCCTCACCGGCTCACTGGGATGCAAGCCACGCCGTAAGCTCCCATGGGTACCCAGAGACCGCGCGTCAGGTCGCCGTCGGCGCCGCCGAGGTCGTACCAGCCGCAGCCGGCAGGCTGTGCGCGTCCTATCAGGGCCAGTCCCGTCGCGTTGCCGACGGCAAACAGGTTGAAGGTGCCGTCGTTCTCCTGCGCCGCCAGCAGCGCGCCGAAATCCGCAAGCGCACTGACCGGCTTCGCCAGGGGCACGCGGCTGAGTTGTTCGAATGCGCCGGCGGCGGAGAGGTGCCAGTTCTCGAGGAAATTTGGGCTGGCATCCGCGCTGTTGCCCGACACGGCGGGGCGTCCGAGGAAGATATTCATGCCGGCAATCCGGACCGAGTGAGGCCAGGCCTCGGGCAGCGGCAGTTCGGCCATCCGGTGCGCGGAGACGCCGTCGTAGGCGAGCGCGTCGAGGTATTCGGCGCCGCGGGTGGTGGAGTTCGCACTCCAACGAGGGCCGGTCGTGAAGACGATGCGGCCGCTAGCCGACACGCCCGCCAACGTGCCGGGGAGGTTGACCGGGCGGCGGACCAGCGGATCCGCAGGATCCGCATAATCGATCACATCGAGGAAGGTCCGCCGCATCCAATACCAGCAAGTGGGCGAAGTCCCGCTTGTCGAACTCACCGTGCTCGTGTCGCCGACGGCCGCGGTGGGGTCGGTGGTCGGCAGGTGGAGGGGATACCAACGCTGGTAGTGTTCGTGGCTCAGATAAACCATGCCGTTGGCGGCAAACGCGCGGCTGAAATTCCACCAGGTATTGGCGCCCAGGTTGAGTTTCGAGGCCACTTGCGGCGCCGAAGCATCGCGCACGTCGAACGCGACCAGGCGGCCCCCTGATCCGCCTCCATAGGGCCACCAGACCAGGGACGTGCCCGCGACCGCTATGTCGAGCGGGATCGCCGGCATGAGCCATGGCTCATACCATCTCCAGCTGTAGGCATGCCCCCCGCCCGCCCAGACCAGCAGGTTCGGGCTGGGCCACACGGCCTGCCACGTGCCACGCCAGCCCAGGGACGCGATGAACGCGCCCGCTTGCCCGGCGACACTCAGCGCGGGGAGGGCGTCGAGGCTGACCACGGTCAGCACGAAATTGGGTGGGAGGGGTTTTACGGTGCGGTCGGCGGCATCGGCGAGGGGGATGGGATAACACCAGGCGCTCTCGCCCTGGGCGATGTAGAGGCGGTTCTCGCGCAGGGTGGCGCCAAGGACGGGCAGGTTGGTGAGGGTCAACTCGCCCAGCAGGTGGTGGGGTTCGCTGGCCAGCGTCACGCGGACCGAGGGGCCGCTGTAACTGTCCCAGCTGTTGCCCTCCTGGATCTGAAGCAGGTAATCGCCGGCGAGGAACACGCGATCGGCGGTCCAGGCCAGTTGCAGGCGGTGGGTTAGCGCGGGGTGATCGCGGTCGGTGGCGTCGACGGTTTGCAGTTCCCAGCCGGAGAGCGCCAGCAGACGGTCGTCATAGGCGGTGGCGCGGCGGAAGGCGAACGCGCCGGCGATCTGACCGCGGGCGGCCAGCGCACCGGGTTTGAGGTCGATGAGCTGGACGGCGGACACATAACGGTTGGTCACATCGCCGTTGAACGGTACCAGGATCAAGTTGGCCCCGGGCAGCACGGCGAATGCCTTTTCGTCCCAGTTCGCCTCGCTCCACGAATGCGTCTCGCCCAGCAACACCCGGCTCGCAAGGGCCGGCTGCGCCGGGTTGCTCACGTCGAAGAGGGAGACCGCGACGCGGTTGGTTTCGACGCCGACGCTGACGAGGTGGTCGCCCAGGGGCTCGAGGTAGGTGGACCAGCCAGGGATTTCGACGCTGCCGACGATGGCGGGGCGGGCCGGGTTGGCGAGCGACACGACCCACAGCGGATCGATCTGGAAGAAGGTGACGACATAGACGCGATCGCCGTCGAAGCGCGTGGCGCGCAGGCGCTCGTTCTGGCCCAGCTCGAGCTGTCCCAGCGGCGCGATGCCCACCGGGCCCATGGAGAGCGGGTGGGGCACGCGGAAGGTTTGGAGCCGGGTGACGATGCGCGTGGTGCCGGTGGTTCCCTGGCTTTCGGCAATGGTTGTCAGGACGCTGCGGTCGTAATGCAGTTTGAACTTGTCCTGCACCCGGCCTGCGGGCCGCACCGCGCCGTAGGCGCGCATGGTGCCGTCGGGCGAGGTGATGTCCACGAGGTTGACGGTGCACGCGTAGTAGCCGTCGGGGTAGGTGACCACGAGGAACAACACGTCCGTGGCCGCCACCACGTTGCCATACCCGGCATACCACAGCGTGTTGCGCGCCACGGGTGCGGCGGGATCCGACAGGTCGAACGCCGACACTTGCGTGCCCCACTCGACCGTGGTGCGGTCGGTGTTGTTGACGTAGCGGGCATGCTGCGACGCCACATACAGCACCGTGCCCACCATGCGGCTTTCCTGAAGGCTGCCGTCCACCGGGAGCGTCGCCGTGACCACCGGCCCGCCGGCCTGGTCCGCCACCACCAGCACGCGGCTCCGGCTGTAATCGCAGCCGTCCCGCACCAGCAACACCACATGATCCGCCCCCAGCAGATACATCTGTTCCCCGGCGGCTGGCAGTTCCAGCGCGCCCCGCACCCGCGCCGCATCCGGATCGCTCACGTCGATGATTTGCAGCCCGCGATACTGGTTGAAGAAATACAGCGTCGGCCCGCGGAACGCCCAGATGTCGGACTCGACCACCTCGCGTGCCGAGTTTTCGGTTGTGCCCGGCGCGACGGGGCTGGTGGTGGTGGTGTAGAGCACGTCGGACGTCCATCGCGTCGCGTCGTAGGCCGCCGGGTCGGTGCCCTCACTGGTGACGATGACTTCGCCGTCAAAGCTGTTGGTGCCCGTGAAAAACATCGCCGGCAACGCAGGGTTCGGTTCGCCACGGACGCGCATCAGTTCCAACACGCTGGAGCGCGTTAGGCGGAACACGATCCGGCCCCCGGTCCCGTCGGTGCGCGCGACCGCCCGCGGTTCCCAGGCCTGGCGGCTGACGCGGTCGCGGGATTCGAGCGTGACTTCGTGGATGCCCGCCGGCACCTGGACACGGACGACCACGTCGGTCTGTTCGAGCCGGATGGACTCGATGACCGGACGTTCCCCCTGCGCCACGGCTGAAAACGCCGCAGCCAGGGCGGCACACACGGACAGTTTCCATGCGGAACCGGGAATGAACAGTGGTTGGGTTTTCATAACTCGACACACGCTCGTTGAACTTAAGTCGCAGGGTGAATTAGAATCCCCCCGCCTTCGGCGTCAAGCACGAACCGCAGGTGGCCCGGCACGCATGCGGGGGTTGTCGGTGGCGGAGCGCGGGCTTCAGCCCGCTTCAACCCACGACATCGGGCGGCTGGCTGGGAGATTCCAGGGGGGCTGTGTCGTTCGCATCGTGAAGTGGTCCCGCGCCTATGCGGGACCGCGCTCCGTCCCGGGCGCGACCGACAACCTCGGGAGGCACTGGTAGGGACGCGTTCCACTGCGTCCCACTTGTTCGCTCTGGCGGGAGCGCGCGTTGGAAACTCACACGAAGGCAACACCACCAGGCGTGCGGCCCCTCCCCGGATCCCGCGGTTGGGCCGACGCACGCCCTCAAGGAGAATTCAGGGACGCGATGGAACGCGTCCCTACCTTCCAGCGGCGCTTCGCGAGGGATGCGAAGCAATCCGCTCCCTGCCCGGTTCGTGGCCTCATGCGGCCCGCCCTCAAAAAAAAGGAACCGGACGCGGGTCCGGTTCCTTCGGGTCAAGCCGATGCGGCGAGGCGGGTGGGCCTGTCTACGGGTTCTGGAGCTGGTAGAACTTCTTGTCGGCCAGCGGCGCCGGGACCGTGTAGGGGGTCGTCACCGGGTTGCCGCCGTCGAGCACCGGCTCGTAGGGGCCGGCCACATCGTCGGCCGCATAGAGCCGGTAGCCGGGCACTGCGGGCCAGGACAACATCACGTTGCCGCCGCTGCGCTCAATGGTGATTTCCATGGAGAGCCCGGGCACGTAGATTTCCAGTTCCGCCGCGAAGGCGAGGTCGGAGCTGGTAAGGTTGACCTGGTGGACTTCGGCGGCGATGAGGTTGTTGGCCCCGAAGACCACATTGGTCGTGGACAGATCATACGGGCCTTCGAAGCGGTAGCTGCTGCCGCCGGTGCGGCTGGCGAAGGTGCTCCACGTGATGGCGCCGTCCGCCATGCCCACCCGCCGGATTTCCTGGCCGTTCAGGTAGAACGCCGCGCCGTCGTCAATGATCGGGCGCATGCGGAGCTGGAAGGTTTGGAGGTTGGCCAATTCGGCAGCAGCCGGCATGGGGAACCATGTTCGGAGGTAGTAAGTGATGTTGGTGGCCAGGGAGCTGTTGGTCCAGGCCATCATGGTGGTTGGGGGCACATCGCAGTCGTCGGCGCTGGGGGTATTATTGAACCGGGCCGCATAGAGGAGCGCTGCGCCGCTGGCCCAGGCTGTGTCGTCGTAACCGGTGGCGATCCACTCGGCGCCCAAGTCCATGCCCAAGTCGTTGTATTTCCACGTGCCGGTCGGCGCCAGGAGGGACACCTGGAACGGCAGGAAGATCGACGTCGGGTTGGGCGCGATCAGGTTGAGCCGGTAGGCCGTGTCGGTGATGTTCTGCACCGTCAGGGTGTAATACGTCCAGGTGTCCCGGGCGCCGGTCGTCAGGGTCACCGTGGTGCCGTCGGCGCTCAGGGCCGCATCCACGATGGTCAACGCAGTGCCGCCGAACGCGGGGGCGACGGTGTAGTTGAGCAGGTTGCTGACGCTCGTGCCATCGACGGCCTGGTCGAAGGTCAGCACGATCGTGGTATCCGAGGTGCCCAAGCCGCCGACGAGCACCGGGCCGTTGGTGTCCGGATTGACGGTGACCACCGCCGCGTCACTGGTGACGCTGCTGGGGTAGAAGTTGGTGATGACGCAGTAGTAGGTGCCGCTGTCGGTTTCGATCGCGCCGGTGACGGTGTAGGTCGAGCTTTCGGCGCCGGGGATGGGGTCGGAGCCCTTGTACCATTGGAAGGCCGGCAGGGTGCCTCGGACCACCACGCTGAGCGTGAAGCTGTCCCCTTCCTCGACGGTCGTGCTGGGCGCGGGTTGCGTGACGATTTCGACCTCGTTGGTGGCGGCGGAAGGCGTGTAGAGCACACTCAACTTGGGCCGGTTCGCCTGCGCGGTGGTGTATTCGCTGGCCGCCCAATCCCAGCCGTTATTGGCGTTGGCGAAGATGGCCCAGCCGTAGTTGGCTTGGCCATCGGACCAGGCTTGAAGAGCGGTGGTGACATCGATGAGCACGTCGGCCTCGTCGGTGCTGCCTTCGAACTGCACGTCGCGTGTCGCCACAGCCTCCATGTCGTCCGCCGTCACGCCGGCAACCAGGCTGTTCCATGTGACGGTGGCCTGGTCCCAGGGCACCAGCATCCGGTGCAGCTCGGGACCCGAGCCCGCGTCGGTAGGATCGATGGTGCGGATGATCAGGGTGGCGGACGCGATGTCGGCGCCGAGCGGGATCTGGTTGGCGCCGCCGCCGAAGATATCGGCGAACTGGATCAAGCCCTGGCTCCTGCCGCCGGCGTCCTCGTTATCGACGCTGATGCTCGTGGCGGTGCCGAGGGTGGAGGCGGGGGTGGCCGAGTGGATTTCGGCGTCCTGGGTGCCGGTGTATCCATTGGCGTCGCCGTCCTGGAAGGTGAGTTGGGCGGCGACGATGACGCTTTGCGGCGGGCGGACGGGGTTGCCGGCGACATCGGTCACGTTATTGTTGGCGGTCAATCGGAAGACCGAGCCGACGACCTGGCTGTCGGCCTGGAGCACGACGGCGGTGTTGTTGTTGGTCATGTAGGCGGCAATGAGGTTAATGCACGCCGCGGCGTTGAAGGCTTCGCAGATGCTGTAATTGGCAGAGTTGCCCGCGCCGGTGGGATCGAGTTCCTCCGAGAAGTTCACCGTGATGTTGGTGAAGGTTGCATCCGGGACGCCGGTCAGCATGAGCGGCCCGGTGGCGTCGGCGGTGACGTCGAGTGTCGCCACGTCGCTGATGAGTTGGACATCGGCGGCGGCGGCGACGCACCGGAATTGGGCGTTGTCGTCGAGGGTGATTTCGGTGACGGCCAGTTCGTAGGTCCTGGTGGTGGCGCCGGGCAGGTTGGTGAAGGTGCCGAAGCCGTCGTTGCGCTGCCACTGGTAAGCGATGGGCGCGCCGGTGCTGCTCGACGCCTCCACGCTAAAACTCGCGGGATTGGGATCTTCGACCGTGACGCTTGCAGGTTGCGTCGTGATCGCAAAGGTCCCCGCCAGCCCGGGCGGGATGCCCGGATACCCGATGTCCCCGCCGATCCATTGCAGGGTCGAGGCGGCGGTCGAATCGCCCTCGAGACGCGCGGCGACGACCAGGTAATCGCCCCCGGCGCCTTCCTTGTAGATGCCTTCCACGTAGTAGGGTTGGCCGGCCACGAGGCTGAACGGTTCCGAGGTCCGATCGTTCGGGGGTTCCTGGAAGGGATCGCAGCAATCGCCGTCGGGAACGAACGCCACGCGCGATTTGCCCGCCGGGTCCGGCCCCGCCGGGTTGAACCAGAACTCCGCGGCGTCGTCGGCGCTCATGAAGAACCGCCACTGGGCGGTGTAGGGCGGCAAGAACCAGCCGCGCACCCGGCCGCCGTAGTTGTTGCGGATGGCCTCGTCGTCGTCCATGGTGAACACATTGGTGGGATTGAACGCGCCCACCCCGTAGATGGCATCCGGGTTGTCGGGATACTTGGGGTTGTCGGTGAGGTTCGTCATGTAGTTACCGCCGCCGACGTCGTATTTTTCGAACACCAAGCCGCCGGCGAGGTTGGTGACCCACGTGCGCACGACGACGTTTGTCATCACCACCGTGTTGCCGGCCAGGTCGGTCACATAGTCCACCGTCACGGTGTAATCCGTGTTGGGCGTTTGGGGATCGGTGGGCAGGACCACCGATTTGCTGCCGTTTGTGAGGACGCCTTGACCCCACACGATGTAGGGATCCACATTGTAGCTGAACTGGTCTTCGGCCGACGCCGTGTCCACCGGCTCGTTGAACTCGATGACGAACCGGTCGAAGCCGGGGCTGGCGACGACGCGGACCACTTCGGGCGGCACTTCGTCATTGAGGATGGTGACTTGGGCGACCTCGCTGGTGACGTTGTAGAGCGAGTTGGTGACCACCACGACGTAGTAGGAGGTGGTGTCGGCCGTCACTTGGCCGGCCACCTCGGTGTAGGTGGCCGACGTCGCGCCTTCGATGGCGGTGAGCACGTCGCCCTCCTTGCGGTACCACTGATACTGCGGGCGGGTGCCGGTGACGCCCACGCCCAGGCTGAACGAGCGGGTTTCGACCACGGAAGTGACCGCGGGCGGCTGCTGGGTGATCACGATGGAATTCACGAAGACGGTCACGTGCGCCAGGGTGCTGGTGACGGCATTGGCCTCGTTGGTCACCACGCAATAGTAATTGCCGGTGTCGGCGAGCTGGGCCGGCGTTTTCACGTAGGCCGGGCTGGCGGAGGCGGCCACCAGCGTGCCCGAGCCAAGGTCGCCTTGGTACCACAAATACCGCGGATAGGATCCGGTGGCGGTGAGGCTGAGGTTGAGGGTCTCGTATTCCTCGACCAACGTTTCCGCGGGGGGTTCCTGGGTGATGCCGACGGGGGCGGCTTCGCCGATCTCGGCGAGCATGATGGCGGCAAAGGCATAGCAGTACTTATTGATGGTGGTGGCGCCGCCGCCCACGGCGGGGACGTAGAGTGTGGAGGCGGCATGGTTCGAGCAGATCACCGAGAACGAGTTGCCATCGGGCACGATGTTATCCCAGCCGATGACGTCGCCGCAGCGGTTTTCGCCGCTGTTCCAGCCGGCCTGCCGTCCGGCGATCATGTTGGTGCCGAACGGGACCCAGCCATTCGTCACAATCCCCGGGCTGCCCGACCCCTGGATATGGGCCGGGATGGCATCTTGAATGCCGGTAATGGTGGCCATGGTCCAGCGCTGCGAGTAGCCGTTGCCCCGCACGGCGGTGCCGCGAAAGACGTAGCGTTTTGCGGGATCGAGATTTGTGAAGGTGAAGGTGATGCTGGCGGTGTACGGCGAGTCGCCAAAGTAAATGGCACTGTCGGCCCAGGCGATCTGGCCGGCGAAAATATTGGTGGCCGGTGTGTCCGCGTAGGGGGCGGTCGAGGAACCGGTGACGCCGTCTATGGTGCCGCAGCATGGCACGATGGAAACGCCGACGTCGCCCGTGATGGTTTCACCCGTGACGACATTCTTCAAGAGGCCGCCGGCGCCAACCGATGTGGTGATACTGTAGGCGGTGGCGTTCGGGCCGGTGCCGGTGCCGCTGGCGTGGTCGTTGAAGGCGACCCAGTTGGTCGCTTCCGCCGCGAGCAACGTCAGCTGGCAACAGCTGAGGAGCAGGAGGATCGATAGGGTTTTTTTGAGGGAAACGTTCCATGGATTGCCATGCATAATTGCCTCTGTCCGGTCTTGCATCTCCCCGGGGATCAGGCGCTGGAAGCGCCGCGCCAACGGCGTTGCGCCATGCCCGGGGAACACGCGGGTTGGTAACACTTATGGACTTCTAAGTGAAGGTGATCAAAACAGTTCCCCACAGCCATGGCAAGCCAAAAATGATGAATCGGAACGCTGCGTTCCCCCGATCCCCGCGCGGAAACAGCAGGTTGCTCCCGAACGCAGGAACGGCAAGGACAGCGCAGAACCTCCGCGGCCGAGGCCGGAAGGCGGGCTCAGCGCCCTCATGCCACCGAGAGGGGCGTCGGCGTGCTCAGACGCAGCGGGGGAAGGTCTTTTCGGGGTCAACGTTCAGGTCGTGGATGGCCTGGGTGACGCGCCGTGGATCGAGCGTGCCGCGGCGGGCCATGGCGTGGAGGGCGGCGACGACGATCATGGGCGGGTCGATTTCGAAGAAGCGCCGCAGATTGTCCCGGGTGTCGCTGCGTCCGAAGCCGTCGGTGCCCAGCGTCGTCAGCCCTCCCGGAACCCAGGGCGCAATCTGGTCGGGAACGGCCTTGATGTAATCGCTGACGGCCACAAAAGGCCCGGGTTCGGAAGCGAGGGTGGTTTCGAGGTAGGAGGATTGCGGAGGTGCTTCGGGGTGGAGCATGTTCCAGCGCTGGGCGCGGAGGGCGTCGGAGCGGAGGCGTTTGTAGCTGGTGACGCTCCAGACGTCGGCGGCGATATCGTAGCGTTCGGCGAGGATGTATTGGGCGACGAGGGCGTTGCGCAGGATGGAGCCGCTGCCGAGCAGCTGGACCTGGGCTTTGCCGCGGCCGGCGGCGGGTTTGAACTTGTAGAGGCCGTTCAAGATGCCCTCCTCGACGCCTTTGGGCATGGAGGGCATGGGGTAGTTCTCGTTGTAGAGGGTGAGATAATACAGCAGGGCTTCGCCGTCCGCATACATGCGCCGCATGCCGTCCTGGATGATGACGGCCAGTTCGAAGGCGAAGGCGGGGTCGTAGACGAGCGCCGTGGGGATGACGCTCATCAGGAGCGGGCCGTGGCCGTCTTCGTGCTGGAGCCCCTCGCCGTTGAGGGTGGTGCGGCCGGAGGTGGCGCCCAGGAGGAAGCCTTTGGCCATGATGTCCCCGGCCAGCCACATGAAATCCCCCACCCGCTGGAAGCCGAACATGGAGTAATAAATGTAAAACGGGATCATCTCGATGCCGAAGTTGGCGTAGGCGGTGCCGGCGGCGATGAAGGACGACATGGACCCGGCTTCGTTGATGCCTTCCTCGAGGATTTGGCCGTCTTTGGCTTCCTTGTAGTAGAGCAGCGAGGCTTTGTCGACCGGCTCGTAGAGCTGGCCTTTGGAACTGTAGATCCCGATCTCGCGAAACAGCCCGTCCATCCCAAAGGTGCGCGCCTCGTCGGGGATGATCGGCACGATCCGCTTGCCCACCTTCGGGTGCCGCAGCAGGTTGCTCAGCAAACGCACGAACGCCATCGTCGTCGATACCTCCGATCGCCCGCTGCCCTTGAGGAACTCCGAGAACTCCGCCAGGGCGGGCACGGCCAGGGGGCTGGCGACGACGCGCCGTTTGGGCAGAAACCCGCCGAGCGCCCGGCGCCGCGCCAGCAGGTAGCGCGTCTCCGGGCTGTCCGGCGCCGGGCGGTAGAAGGGCGTTTCGGCGATCTGGTCGTCGCTGATGGGGATGTCGAAGCGCTCGCGGAACTCGCGGAGTTCCTTTTCATTAAGTTTTTTCTGCTGGTGGGTGACGTTGCGGCCTTCGCCGGCTTCGCCCAGGCCGTAGCCCTTGATGGTTTTGGCCAGGATGACCGTGGGCTGGCCCCGGTGCGTGACCGCGGCGTGGTAAGCCGCGTAAACCTTGCGGGAATCGTGCCCGCCGCGCTGCAGTTTCCGGAGCTGGGCGTCGGTGAGCCGGTTGGCCAGTTCGCGCAATTCCGGGTAGGTGCCGAAGAAGTTCTTCCGGATGTAACTGCCGGGCTCGACGGTGTATTTCTGGAACTCGCCGTCGAGGGTTTCCTGCATGCGTTTGACCAGCAGGCCGCCGGTGTCGGCGGCCAGGAGTGCGTCCCAGTCGGAGCCCCAAATGACCTTGATGACATTCCAGCCGGCGCCGCGGAAGAGGCCTTCGAGTTCCTGGATGATCTTGCCGTTGCCGCGCACGGGGCCGTCGAGGCGCTGCAGGTTGCAATTGACCACCCAGATGAGGTTGTCCAGCTGCTCCCGCGCCGCCAGGGTCACCTGCCCCAGCGTCTCCGGCTCGTCGCACTCGCCGTCACCCACGAACGCCCACACCTTGGGTTCGGCGCTCCACGCCACCAGGCGGCGCGCCTGCAAGTAGCGATTGAACCGGGCCTGGTAAATGGACAACATCGGCCCCAGACCCATCGATACCGTCGGGAATTGCCAGAACTCCGGCATCAAATAGGGGTGCGGATACGACGACAAACCGCCTTGCGGCCCGAGTTCCTGGCGGAAATGATTCAACTGCGCCTCGTCGAGGCGCCCTTCCAGGAACGCGCGCGCGTAGATGCCCGGCGCCGCGTGGCCCTGGAAGTAAACCTGGTCCGCCGGCCGGTCGCGGTTGCCGCCGTGAAAGAAATGATTGAAGCCGACCTCGTACAGCGTGGCGCAGGACGCATAGGTGGAGATGTGGCCGCCGATGCCGCTGCGTTCGCGGTTGGCGTTGACGACCATGGCCATCGCGTTCCAGCGGATCAGGCTTTTGATGCGGCGCTCCAGCTGCCAGTCGCCCGGATACGGCGGCTGTTGGTCCGCGGGGATGGTGTTGATGTAGGGCGTGTGAATGAGCCTCGGCACATCCTGCCCCGCCGCCCGCAACCGCTCCACCAGCCCGTTCACGAAGCCCGACACCTCCGCGTCCTTGTGCGGCCTGAGCGTCTCCGCCACCACCACGCTCAGGGCCTCGAGCACCGGCCGGGGAGCGCCTTCGGCAGCGGGCGCGGGCGCGGGCGGGGCGGATTCCATGGGCCGGGAGGGGGAGCGGTTCGTGTTGTTGATCGTGTCCATCACGGCCGGCAGCATAGACAAAGGCCCGGCTGATTGCCAACGCCTATGCGCTGCCTGGATGTCACGCTGCCCACCGCCGCCGAAAACCTGGCCTGCGACGAGGCGTTGCTGGAAGCCGCGGAAGCCGGCGAGGGCGGCGCTGCGCTGCGGTTCTGGGAGCCGCGCGACCCGTTCGTCGTGCTCGGCTACACCAATCATGCGTCGCTGGAGATCGACGCGCCCGCCTGCGTCGCGGCCGGGGTGCCGGTTTATCGGCGGATCAGCGGCGGCGGCACCGTGCTGCAAGGGCCGGGCTGCCTGAACTATGCCCTCATCCTCCCGATCCAACCCGGCACCCCCCTGGCCGGCATCGCCACCACCAACGCCTTCATCATGCAGCGCCTCGCCCAAGCCCTCAGCCCCCCCCACCAACCCCTCCGCGTCCGCGGATTCACCGACCTCACCCTCGGCGACCGCAAGTGCTCCGGCAACGCGCAGCGCCGTCGGCAGCGGTTCCTGCTCTTCCACGGCGCCTTCCTGCTCGACGCCGACTTCGCCCTCATCCAACGCTGCCTCCGACCTCCCTCCCGCCAGCCCGACTACCGCCGGCACCGCCCGCACCACGCGTTCCTCACCAACCTCCCCTGGCCCGCCTCCAGGGTGAAAGCAGCCTTGCGCCACGCCTGGCAGGCCGCCGCCGACACCCGCGAGTTGCCCCGGGAACGCATCGCCCGCTTGATCGCCGAAAAATACGGACTGCCCGCCTGGAACCTGAAATACCCATAGGGTCCCCCCGGCAACGGCGCACACGTCGCGTCGCCTCCGGTCGCGTCGCCCACGCGAAACCCTGAGGACCGATCCCACTCGTGCATTGTCCCAGCCCGGTTCTGGCCGCGCCCAACGCGGTCCGTCCCCGTGCCGCCGGGGCCACGCCGCCGCCGCCCGCGCACTCCAGCGGCGCGGCGTCTCCACGCAGGATCGTGCAGGCCCGAGTCATGGCTTGACGCGCGTCGGCGCGGCGGGGACCGTGGGCCGAGTTGATTATGGATTTTGCCGCCATCCTCGCGCGGCAGCGCGCGTTCTTTCACACCGGCGCCACACGTCCTCTGGCGTTCCGCCGGGCGCAGTTAACCGCGCTTCGCGACGCCATCGAGGCCGGCGAGGGCCGTCTGCTGGACGCCCTTCGCGCGGACTTGCGCAAGCCGCCGTTCGAGGCCTACGCGTCGGAACTGGGATTTGTCCTGGGCGAAATCCGTCACGCCCTGCGCCACCTGCCAGCCTGGATGCGACCCCGCCGGCGGCGCGCGCCGTGGCTCGCCTGGCCGGCGCGGGCGTGGGTTCAACCGGAGCCGTATGGCGTGGCTCTCATCCTCGGGCCGTGGAATTACCCCTTTCAGCTGCTCATCTCCCCCCTGGTCGGCGCCATCGCCGCCGGCAATTGCGCCGTGCTGAAAGCGTCCGAGTTCGCCCCCCGCACCGCCGAGGCGATGGCGGAGCTCATCGAGGCGGCGTTTCCCGCCGAGTACGTGACCGTGGTTCGGGGCGAACGCGACGCCGCCGAGGCGCTGCTGCGCGAGCCGTTCGATACCGTCTTCTTTACCGGCAGCTCCAGCGTCGGTCGCGCCGTCATGACCGCCGCCGCGCGCCACCTCGCCCCCGTGACCCTGGAGCTCGGCGGCAAGTGCCCGTGCCTGGTCTGCGCCGACGCGCCGCTGGACCTGAGCGCCCGGAGGATTGCCTGGGGCAAATGCCTCAACGCCGGCCAAACCTGCGTCGCGCCGGATTTCGTCCTTGTCGATCGCCGCGCCCGCGCCGGGCTCGTTGACGCCCTCCGCCGGGCGTTGCGCCAGTTCCACGGCGACGATCCCCGGCGCAGCCCGGACTACGGGCGCATCGTCAACCGGCGGCACTTCGACCGGCTCGCGGGCTACCTGCGCGACGGCCGCATTGCCCATGGCGGCCAGCACGACGCCGCCGACCTCTACCTCGCCCCCACCCTGCTGACGGACGTCCCCGACGACGCTCCCGTGATGCGCGAGGAGATCTTCGGCCCGATCCTGCCCGTGCTGGACTTCACCACCCTCGACGACGCCCTCGCGCGGCTGGGGAACCGGCCTGCCCCGCTGGCGTTGTATCTCTTCACCCGCGATCGCCCCACCCAGAAGCGCGTCCTGGCCGCAACACGGTCGGGCGGCGTCTGCCTCAACGACACCATCAGCCACATGATTGGCTCCCGGCTGCCCTTCGGCGGCTTGGGGGAGAGCGGCCTCGGCGCCTCCCATGGGCGGGCCTCCTTCGAGGCCTTCACCCACTGCCGCACGGTCCTGCGACGGTCGCTCGTCCTGGATCCCAGGCTTCGGTATCCCCCACCCACCATCACCCTGGCCACCCTCAAACGCGTCTACCGGTTCCTCATGCGCCCGTGAACGGGTGCCCGGGAGATGATGCGGCCGCACCCCGCAAGGCCATGGCCCCGCCGCCGCGGACCGTCCGGCTCGCGGCAAGGGGGTTTGATCCCCTGAGGGGCGCCGGGAGGTTCCTGCGGTTCACGGGGTGGCCCGTGGTGATTTCGCCATCGCGCCGGCTCGACGCCGGGGGGGTCTGGCGGTAGGGTGATGGGCATGAGTTCGTCTGCCATGTCGACGGTGCCCGATGCGCAGGGCCATTTCGGGCCTTACGGCGGGCGGTTTGTACCCGAAACCCTGATGCATCCGCTGCAGGAGTTGGAGGCCGAATACTCCCGCGCGCAGTTGGATCCGGAGTTTCAGGAGGAGCTGGACTACTATCTTCGCGAGTTTTGCGGGCGCCCCACGCCGCTTTATTTTGCCGAGCGTCTGACGCGCGAGCTGGGCGGCGCGCGGATCTACCTCAAGCGCGAGGACCTTCTCCACACCGGCGCGCACAAGATCAACAACTGCCTCGGCCAGGGCCTGCTTGCGCGCCGCATGGGCAAGTCGCGCGTGATCGCCGAAACCGGCGCCGGCCAGCACGGGGTGGCGACGGCGACGGTGGCGGCGATGTTTGGACTGGAGTGCGTGGTGTACATGGGGGTGGTGGATTGCGAGCGTCAGGCGTTGAACGTGGAGCGGATGAAGATGCTCGGTGCCGAGGTCGTGCCCGTCCGGGCGGGGCAACAGACGCTCAAGGAAGCCATCAACGAGGCGATGCGCGACTGGGTCACGCATATCCGCAACACCCATTACATTCTCGGCACCGTCTATGGGGCGCACCCGTATCCCCTCATGGTTCGCAATTTCCAGCGTGTCATCGGGGACGAGGCGCGCCGGCAGATCCTGGAAAAGACCCGGCGTCTGCCCGATCTGCTCGTCGCGTGCGTCGGGGGCGGTTCCAATGCGATGGGGTTGTTCTACCCGTTCCTGAACGATGCGTCCGTGCGGATGGTGGGTGTCGAGGCCGGGGGCGAGGGTATTCTGCCGAACCGGCATGCGGCGCGTTTCCAGGGGGGGTCGCTGGGGGTCCTTCAAGGCACCTGCTCCTATCTGCTGCAGGATGAACAAGGCCAGATCCAACTCACCCACAGCGTGTCGGCCGGCCTCGATTATGCCGCCGTCGGCCCCGAACACGCCTGGCTGCGCGACCGGCGCCGCGTCGAATACACCTATGCCAAGGACGACGCCGCCCTGGATGCCTTCCATCGCCTCGCCCGCGCCGAAGGGATCATCCCCGCCCTTGAGTCCGCCCACGCCATCGCCGAAGTGATCCGCTGCGCCCCGGCGATGGCGCCCGATCAGGTGATTCTGGTGAACCTGTCCGGCCGTGGCGACAAGGACGTCTCCCAAGTGGCCGCCCGGCAGCGCGGGTCAGGCGCCGCCTGAGGGCCAGGGCCGCGATGCGCCTGCGAGGCAGGCTGGGGCTTGCTCCGAAGCGCGGCGGCGGCGCCGATGGTGCAGGCGGGGCGTTCCGGCCCGCGCGATGTCCTCGTCACGGCATCGCCGCGGCATAGAGGTGTTTCATCGTCGCGATGTACAACACCCCGTTGGCGGCCATGGGCGAGCTGCTGATGGGGCCTTCGAGCTTCAGTTCGCCCAACAATCGCTTCTGCCTCCCGGCCGCAAAGACCAGCAGTTCACCCCGGCGCGTCGCCACGTACACCTTGCCGTCCGCCACCAGGCTCGAAGCCCAGATCTCACCCTTGGCCTCATGCGTCCAGCACCCGGCGCCGGTCTCGGCGTCGACGCAGTGGATCGTCCGTCCGCAGTCCGTCACGTAGACCAAGCCGTTGTGGACCGAGGGCGTGGACATGCTGTGCTGCCGGAGCGGGTAGCTCCAGACCTTGCCCGAGTGCGTGATGTCCCCCCGCCGGGTGGCATCAATGCAGGTCAGGCGCGCCTCGTGCTTGCCCCACCACAGGTCTCCTTGGGAAACCACATACACCCGGTCGCGGTGGAACACCGGCAGGCCGACGATGTTGCTGGGGCTTTCCTGGCGGTTGCTGTGGTACCGATGCACGTCCTCCTTGGGCGCGCTCGGATCGCAGTCGAACCGCCACACGCGGGCAAGCGCGACAACGTTCGAGTGCCGCAGATCGGCCGGAGTCAGCGCCGCAAAGGCATACACCACGCCGTCGCCGCCCCCGAAAAACACGAGGGTTTGGTCGTGGACGCGTCCGAGGGAGGGCGACGACCAGGTGCTGTGAAAGATGCGCGGGCCGATCCGTTCCGCGTCCTGGGCGACGAGCCGGCCCGTATGCTTGTCCAGCACCACGAGGCTCGGGGCGTCGGGGGCGTGGATTTGGCGGTGGGAATCGTCGACGCCATTGGACGTGTTGACGTAGAGAAAGTCCTCATGCAGCAGGATGGCGCTATGGGCCGAGTCGTGCTGCCGGACGCCGCACTCGCGGATCAGGTCCAACGCCCAGAGAATGTCCGCGTCCTGGGCGCCCATTTCCAGGGGCGGCACTCCTGGCGGGACGGCATGGCGTCCCTCCTCGAGGAACGGTCCCTGGTTTCCATTGGTCATGCCGTGCAGGTCCAGGCAGAGCACTTCGCCCCGGTTGCTGACCATGTAGATTCGCTCGCCCTCAACCGTCGCCGTCGAGCAGATGCCGGCGCGGGGCCAGTCCCACCAGATGCTGTTGGTGAGTTTGGGCACGGCCAGTTGCCAGAGGAAGGCGCCGGTGGCCTCGTCGAAGCACATCAAGACGCCGCGATCGCCCCGGTGCTTCGGGTCGCGCGGCCCGCCGTTGTTCGTGCCGATCAGCACCCGGCCCCGGGCTATCACGGGCGTCGAATGCGTCTCCGTGCCCAGACGCGCCGTCCACTTGAGATGCTGGCCCGTTGGGGGGTCGAACCGCTCCGGCAATCCGCGCTCGGCGGACACCATGTTCCGTGAAAAGGTCTCGCCCCATTGCGGCTGGTCCGCGGCGGATGCCAGTGAAAGCAGCAATGCACCGGCGCACCATGAGCCGAGAACTTGCCGAAACGCGGTGATACAGGACGTCCACATTGTTCAATAGCCAGTCCTCAGACGCGGATAAGCCCTGACGAATTCGCATGATTTCAGGCGGGTGAACCAAGAAGAGACCCTTGCTTGGGCCTCCCCGGGAATGCTCCGCGCCCCGGGCAAACGCCAAGCCATCGCGCCCTCCAACCCGAGATGCGGCAACCAAGCCCCCGCAGCCTGCCCGGGTGGCTCCCGTCAAATCCCCAGGTTCGACAACGTGGCGCAGATCCGGTTCACGATCTGCACCAGGCGCGGATGCGACTCCTCGAAGCCGTTCACCGAGGCCGACAGCCCGTCCAGCGAATGCCCCAACAGCTCGGGCTTGGGATTCGCCCGGGTCGCCTCGCGGGTCGAGGCGTCCGCAAACCCCGCAATGCTTTGCGCCTGGTCCGCATCCGTCCTGGACAGATCCGTGATTTCCTGCTTCAGGGTGGCAATCAGCTGCAGCAGCTCGCCGCGGGTCTGCTCGCCCAGCGACCCCGCCTTCTCCAGCCGCCCTTCGATTTGTTCCAGTGTGTCGTGAATCATGGCTCGTGATGTCGGTGCCGTTATGCCCACAGCATAACCCGGCCCGCGCCCGGGGAAAAGCCCGGAACGAAATCGTCCTCCGGCGGCGCGTTCCAGCTTTCGCTGACCCCGGGCCGGGGGCGCCGGCGTCGCCGCTCTCCGCATCGAGTCCGCCCGGCTCAAGCGTGCCTTTGCCTGCCTGCCCTTGCGGTCGTGGGATGAACACGGCGACAAACGCGTCTTTTTCACGGGCCATCCGGGTCGCGCATCCCGGCTTCTGGTGCCGGTCATTCCGAGGTGACGGCGATCCGGACGCCTACGGTGGGGGCGCCGGGCGCGCAGCCAGCTTGAGCTTCGGGGGGCGCGCGCGGCCCCCGGACGCGGAGGGGAGGGGTTCCTGTCGGAGGGCGCGGGCGATGAATTCGAACTGGCTGCGACGGCGGCGGGCGCGGAGGCTGGGAACCGCCAGCTCATAGGCCCCGCTGGGGTTGAGGTGGCGCGCCTTCACATTGTCCGCCAGGGTGAGCGCGAGGATTTCCTTGATCACGCGTTCCCGGAGTTTGCCGTCTTCGATGGGCCAGACCACCTCGACGCGGCGAAAGAAATTGCGGGGCATCCAGTCGGCGCTGCCGACATAGACCTCGGGCTGGCAGGCGTTCTCGAAGTAGACAATCCGGCTGTGTTCGAGGAAGCGGTCGACGATGCTGCGAACGGTGATATTGCGGCTGATGCCGGGCAGCCCCGGACGCAGGCAGCAGATGCCGCGGACGATCAGGTCGATCTGGACGCCGGCGCCCGAGGCGCGATACAGGGCCTGGATGATCTGGTCGTCGGAGAGCGAGTTCATTTTGGCGACGATGCGTGCCGGCAGGCGCTGGCGGGCATGGTGCGTTTCGCGGTCGATCATGGCCAGGATGCGCTCGTGCAGATCGAACGGGGCGGTCAGGAACTTGCGCAGGCCCCGGAACTGGCTGATGCCTGTCAGCAGATTGAACAGGGTTGTGGCATCCTCTCCAAACTCGGGGCGGCAGGTGAGCATGCCAAGGTCGGTGTAGAGCCGGGCCGTGCTGGCATTGTAGTTGCCCGTGCCAAGATGCACGTAGCGGCGGATGCCGTCCCGGTCGCGCCGGACGATGAGGCAGGTCTTGGAATGGATCTTGTAGCTGACCAGCCCGTAGACCACGTGCACCCCGGCGTCCTCCAGGGCGCGTGCCCACTGGATGTTGCTGGCCTCGTCGAAGCGCGCCCGAAGTTCGACCACCACCGTCACCTGTTTCCCGTTCCTGGCCGCCTTCATCAGCGCCCCGATCAGCCGGGTGTCGCCCCCCGTGCGATACAGCGTCTGCTTGATCGCCAGCACGTCCGGGTCGGCGGCGGCCTGGTCGAGCCAGTCGAGGATGGTTCGAAAGCTCTCGTACGGGTGATGCAGCAGGATATCCCCTTCGCGAATGGCGGCAAACAGGTCCGTGCACCCCTCCACCCGCGCGCTGAGAGGCGCCAGGAACGGCGCGTCGCGCAGCTCCGGCGAATGATCCCCCTCACACAGCGCCATCAGCCGCCCCGGACTCAACGGCCCGTCAATCTGGTAGACGTCCTCGGGGCCCAGATGGAACGTGGCCTGGAGCGCGTGACGTATCTCCACCGGGCAGCCCGTTTCGATTTCAAGGCGGACGGCGTCGCCCCGACGCCGGTTGTGGAGCTCGTTCTCGACGGCCTTCAGCAGGTTCGCCAATTCCTCCTCGTCAATGTACAACTCGCTGTTGCGGGTGATGCGGAACTGCCAGTACCCGAGTATGCTCGCGCCTGGAAAGAGATCCGCCAGGTAATGCCCAATCACGCGGCCGAGCCACAGGTAGTCCTGCCGACCGTCCTCGCGTGGCAGCGGCACGAAGCGTTTCAGGATGGCCGGCACCTGCACCACGGCAAGGTGCCGCAACGGCTGGCCCGAAAAGACCATCTCCAGTTGCACCATCAGATTGAGCGACTTGTTCAGAAGCTGCGGGAACGGATGCGCCGGATCGATCGAAAGCGGCGTCAGCACCGGGCGCACCTCGGCGTGATAATACTCGTCCAGCCACGCGCGATCGTTTGGGCTCAGCTCGTCGATCCCCGGAAACCGGATCCGGTGTGCCGCCAGGGCCGGCCGCAGGCGTTCCCGCCAGCACCGGTATTGGTCGTCCACCATCCGCCGCCCCCGCTGCACGATGGCCCGGAAGGTCTGCATCGGCGTCAGGCCGTCCACGCTGCGTTCCGAAACGTCGCTCTCGATCTGCTGCTTCAGCCCGGCCACGCGCACTTCGAAGAACTCGTCGAGGTTGGAGCCGGTGATGCAGAAGAACTTGACGCGCTCCAGCAACGGGGTGCGCTCGTCCAGCGCCTCGTCCAACACCCGCTGGTTGAACTCGAGCCAGCTCAGTTCGCGGTTGATGAAATGGGCCGGCTTGAAGGTCTGCATGGTCACAGTTTTGCCAGCAGGGCCAGCTGGCGCGGGACCAGGAGCCATTCCAGGCTCGCGCACCGCCCGTAGCGCAGCGCATCCGTGACCAGCAGCGCCAAGGACGCCTTTTTCAGCGTCAGCCGCATCCCAGGACCGCCGGACACGAGCGTCGATGCCAGCTCGCTCAGATAGGGTTCGTGCCCCACCAGCAGCACCCGGCCCAGGCTGCGTTGCGCCTGTTTGATGTCGCCCATCAGACGCCGCGGATCGCCGTCGGGAGCAAGATGAACCGTCAGGGTCAGCTTGCTCGTCAGTCGAAGGGCTTCGGCCACAATCTCCGCCGTCCGCCGCGCGCGCACCAGCGGGCTGGTCCATATCTGGTCGAAGGTCAGACCCAGATTCTGCATGCCTTTGGCGACCAGCCACGTCTTCGCCTCGCCTTCCGGGGTCAACGGCCGTTCCGCATCGCGCTGGACCGCGCGTCCTGTTCGCGGGACCGCCTTGGCATGTCTCAGGAAATAGAGTTCCATAGCACAGCCGGTTTGCGGCTAGGATGTGAGGCGCCCCTCCCATGTCAAGGCTGCCCTTTGCAGGCACCGCGACACGCAGCACGGGCTTCAGCCCCGCTTCAAGCCACGAGGGTTCCCCCACCCATGAGCCGCGGCAGGACGAACATCCAATGGCGCGTTGCGCGGCATTCGGCGTTCGGCCTTCGGTCTTGGATGTTTGGTGTTCCTCCCCGAGCCAGTTCATGGCCCCGACGCGCGTGCACAGGTTGGAGGCTCGCCCTTCCCAGGAACCGCGCGCTAGGCCAAGCCCAACAGGCGGCCTCCCTGGTAGGTGACGAACGCAAATGCCCAGGCCAGAACGCTCATGTAGAGCCATTGGAACAATGGCCACCGCCACGACTGGGTTTCGCGCCGGACAATCACCACCGTGCTCACGCATTGCAGGGCAAACACGTAAAACACCATCAGCGCCAACCCCACCAGCGGGGTGTACAGCGGCGTCCCGTCGGGCCGCCGTTGCGCCAGCAGTGTGTCGGCCAGCGCGCGGGTGTCCGCACCCGGATCGTGCGAGGCGCTGACGTTATAGACGATGGACATGGTGCTGACGAAGATTTCGCGTGCGGCGAAGGACGCGACAATGCCGATGCCGATCTTCCAGTCGAATCCGAGGGGGGCAATGACCGGTTCGAGCCAGCGGCCAAGGCGCCCGGCGACGCTGTGTTGCAGGCGTTCCCCGCGCTGGAGGCGGTCGATTTCGGCCAGCTTCGCGTCCCGCAGCGTCTCCACGGCGGTTTTGGCCTCGGGGTTGTCCGGGATGGCGATGCTGTTGACCTGGGCCCGCTGCAGTTCAAAGCGCGCTTGCGCGGCGGTGTTTTTGGGGTAGGTGGCCAGGAACCACAGCAGGATGTTGATCCCGAGGATGACGGTGCCCGCCCGCTGGAGAAACAGCCTGGCGCGGTCCCACATGTGGCGGCAGACGACGCGAAGCAGGGGCCGCTTGTAAGGCGGCAGTTCCATGATCAGCATGGGGGCGGGACCTTTGAGCAGGGTGCGTTTGAAAAGCCAGGCCATGCCCAGCGCCACGACGATGCCCAGCCCGTACATGCCCAGAAGCGTGAGCGCTGGCAACCGGAGGAAACCCAGGATTGCCCGGTCGGGTATGCACGCCGCAATCAGCAGGGTGTAGACGGGCAGGCGGGCGGAGCAACTCATCAGGGGGGCGACGAGGATGGTGACCAGGCGGTCGCGCGGGCTTTCGATGGTGCGCGTGGCCATGATGCCCGGGATGGCGCAGGCGAACGAACTGAGGAGGGGAATGAAACTTTTCCCATGCAATCCCACCCGGTTCATCAGCCGGTCCATCAGGAACGCCGCGCGGGCCATGTAACCGGTGTCCTCGAGCAGGCCGAGAAACAGGAAGAGCAGGCAGATCTGCGGCAGGAACACCACCACGGCCCCCACGCCGGCAATGACGCCGTCCACGAGCAGACTGTGCAGCGGACCCGGGGCCAGCGCGCGGCTCACGTGCTCGCTCACCCAGGCCGCGCCGTGCTCCATCGCCGCCATGGGCAGCTCCGCCATCGAGAAAATGCCCTGGAACAACAGCACCATGACAAGGGCAAAGACAAGCAGCCCCCAGACCGGGTGCGTCAGCACCCGGTCCAGCCGGTCGCTGCGTGTCTCGGACTCGTCCGTAGTCACGCGCGTCACGGCGTCCGCAATCGCCGCGAGCCGCGTGTAACGGGCCTCGATCGCCGCGGCGCGCCAGTCCAGGCCGGCGCGCTCGAGTCGCTCCCGGGCCTGCTGCACACCGGCCCGGATGTCCGCCGGGTAACGGTCCGCGCCCGCTTGCAGAAACGTCTCGTCGCTCAGGATCAACGCCGCTTCCGCGGTGGACTGGAAATGGGTTTCGGGGAATCTGGCCTCGAGACCGGTGGCCAGCGCAGCCGCTTCCCGGGCCAGCAGGGGCGGCAACTCCCCGAAGTGTTTGGGCGCGGCTTGGGCGGGTGCGGCGCGGAGGGTGTCGAGGATGGCCTTGCGCAGGCCGGGGATGCCTTGTCTGGCATTGGCGACGACGGGCAGCACGGGAAGGGCGAGTTCTTTGGCCAGCCTGGCGGGATCGATCTCGTGGCCATTCTCGCGGGCCACGTCGATCATGTTCAACGCGAGGATCGTCCGGTAGCCCAGCTCGATAACCTGCGTGGCGTAATACAGGTTGCGCTGCAGATTGGAGGCGTCCACGACCACCACCACAAGATCCGGCGGCGGCACCTCGGGCACCCGGTGAAAAAGGACGTCGCGCGCAATCTGCTCATCCAGCGACTGCGCCGTGAGACTGTAGGCGCCCGGCAAATCCAGGACCCGGACGGGAGCGTCCGGGGCGGCGCCCTGCAGGCGGCCCTCCTTGCGTTCGACGGTCACGCCCGGATAGTTGCCCACCTTGGCGCGCAAGCCGGTCAGCGCGTTGAACAGGGTGGTCTTGCCGCAATTGGGATTGCCCGTGAGCACCACGTACCTGGGGGGACCGGCGGCGGGCCGGGAAGATGGCGCGGGGGCCTTTGGCATGGGACTGCAGCAGGATCAGACCGGCGTCACCCAGATCTGCTCGGCCTCCTGACGAGGCAGGGTCAAATGATACCCGCGCACCTTGACCTCGACCGGATCGCCCAGCGGCGCGAACCGAACCAACTCCACCCGCGTGCCCACCAGCAACCCCAACTCCAACAGCCGCCCCCGATGCTCGGGCGGCACACGCACGGAATCGACAATGCCGGATTGGCCGAGGGAAAGCTGTGGGAGCGGCAGCGGTGCGGCAGGCATGATCATGGCCCTGCCGGCGAGGTGCCGACAGGCTCCACGAGAATGTAATCCGCCAATTGCGAGCTGATGCCCAGGCGGGCGTTGTAAACCTGGCAGATCAGATTCTTCTGGCAGCACAACAGCCGGATCTGCCGATCCTCACCCAGCCCCATCTCCCGCAAACGATTCGACACCTCCGGAGGCGCGTTCAGCCGCTTGATGCGAACCGGCATCCCGGCCATGATCCGGCTCAGCGGACACAGGCACCTGTCGCCCGGGCATCCGCCCGGGATGGGGCAAACGGTCTCGGGTTTGTGCATGCGGGCGCAAACTAGGGCAACCCCGCCCGCCTTGCAAGCAGGAAAACCCGAACGGGTTGACTCATGTCAAGAGGAGGCGGCGGGACGCGCCGGGCTGCGCGCGTCCTCCCTGGCCGGTGAGGGCGCCGGCGGCACGCCCCGGCCCCGGCGCCCCGCGGTGCCAGGGGGCGTGGGCCCCCAGGGTGCGCCCGGGTTAGCCCGCATTTCTCACCGCCTGGGTAGAAATGCAGGTTACACGTCGTAGTAGAGGTGGAACTCGTGGGGGTGGGGGCGCAGACGCAGGGCGTCGTGCTCCTTGCGTTTGGCGCTGATCCACATGT
>JAFGQR010000071.1 GCA_016935555.1 Verrucomicrobiota bacterium | reverse complement strand
TGGTGGTGAAGAAGAACACGATGTTGGCGGAGCCATCGGGGGAGCGGCCCTGGCTGACGTTGTTGGTTTGCGGGCCGAAGTCGACGCGGTCGACGAGAATGAGTCCCGGGGAATGGAGTTGGATGGTTTCGCCGCCGGCGCCGAGTTTGAAGTTGGCGTGCACTTCGCGGTCGGGGCAGTTCTGGGGGGTTTCTTCGTCGGCCCAAACCAGGAGGTAACCGCGGGCGGGGATGAAGGTGCCGTCGGGGATGCGGAACTTGTCGATGACCGAGGGATCGTCGCTGAGGTAGTAGCCGGAGAGGTTCACGACGGCGTCTCCCGGGTTGTAGAGTTCGAACCAGTCGTCGGCGTCGAGGTCGGCGGGGTCGAGGATGAATCCGCCGTTTTGGGCCATCCACTCGTTGATGAAGAGCTGGGCCGGGGGCGCGCTGGCGTCGTTGGTGCCGGCGGGGGTGGCGTAGTAGAATTCGAGTTTGGTGAAGGGCTGGCCGTCGGGGAAGGCGCCGTAGGATTCGTCGGTGCGGACATTGGCGTAGTTGATGTAGTCCAGGACTTCCATCTGGGTGGTCAGGCGGCTCAAGGCCACGGAGCCGATCCCGTTCTGCAGCCGGAAACCCGCATGCCACTCGTCGACCGAGGTCTCGCCGGGTTCGCCGTCGGCGAACACGACTTTGAACTCGCCGGGCGCGAGTTGGGCGCCGGCGGGGAAGGCCCACTGGTTGAGGTTGGTGTAATTATCGGCGAGGTAACAGCCGGCGAGCGAGACGGTGGTGGTGCCGGCGTTGTAGAGTTCGATCCAGGGTTCGGCCTCGTTGGCGGCGTCGCGGGGGCCGGTGGTGTTGACGGGTTGGACCTCGTTGATCCAGAGGGGCGGGACGTCGGCGAGGGTGGCGATGCCGGTATTGGCGGCGCCCGGGGTGGCGTCGGCGACGGCGGCGGAGATGAGGGTGGGCGGCAGGTAACTGGCCGGCACGACATTGCGCTGGAGGCTGATCACCGGGCTGTTGCTGACGCCGGTGCGGAAATTGCTGGTCAGATAGAAGCTCAGAAGCGCCGGCTCCATGGTGGTATGGTACCAGAAGCTCAGGGTGTAGGTCTGGGAGGACGTCAAGCCCGTGATGGGCTGTGTCATATACCCCGCCTGGCCGCCAGGGCCGGTCATGATCAGGTCGACGCCGTAGCCGCCGCTGTGAGCCGCGTCCGCGCTGACCGTGGTGTTGGTCGCGTAGCCGCGCACCGTCCAGGGCGGCAGATCGCCGGCATCGAACCCGGGATTGGCGACGAGGTTGACGCCGACTTCGGGTTCGGTGCCTTCGACGAGGCTGATCTGGTCAATCCAGACCGATCCGGCATTGGCGAGCCAGAACCGCAGGTTGCCGCTGGTGGCGTTGGGTGTGCCGCTCCACGAGAAGAAGATCCAGCCTTCGTTGGTGACGGCCGGGGTGTAGCTGGCTTCGCTCCAGGCGGCGGGCACGTAGGTGGTTTTCCAGTTCAAGGGGCGTGAGTTGTCCTGGGCGGTGTCCACCAGCTGCAGGGAGCCGGCGGTGACGATGTCGTTGGTCCCGGTCGGCCACGGCCGGACCGGCTCGTATTTGATCTTGTCGACGGCGACGTAGTTGGTGGCACCGCTGCTGACGACGGGCCGTTCGAGGGTGATGGTTTCGCCGTCGAGCTGCAGGTTGCCGGCGAACTGGTCGAAGATGGGGCTGGTGGCGCCATGGGCCGTGGCGAAGGCGACGCGGTCCTTGACGAGCACGAGGTAACGGCGCGGGCCGATGAACGAGCCTTCGGGGAAGACATAACCCACGCCGTTGAAACGCCAGCCGGACAGGTCGAACGTGGTGGTGGCCGAAGTGTTGAACAGCTCAAGGTATTCCGCGTCGGGCGTGAGCGGGTTGAACATGATTTCGTTGATGACGATGTAGTCGTCCGGGCTGGGGACCTGGCCGGAGTAATTCACGGTCTTGGTCGCGGCAAAAAGCAGCTGGCCGTCGTAGTCGTATCCCCGGAAAACGAGCGCGGTGGACCCTGCGGCGACGGGCAGTTGCACCGACCAACTGGTCACCCCGGTCCAATTCACGGGATACTCTGCGCCGTTGACGGTGATGGTTTTGACGTGGACGGGCGCGGTGCCGGTGAAGGTGACGGCGTTGGTGGTGGCGGTGATGGTGTCGGCGCCGGCGACGGTGAAGTTGGCGGACGGGATCTGGCCGAGCATGTTGGCGCGCCGCTGGTTGATCCAGTCGGGGATGGAGATGCCCTGGGCGCCGCTGCCCACGAAAGGCGAGGTGTAGTTCAACCCGTTGATGACCTGCGCCCGGTAACGGGCTTCGAGCAGCGGACGGTAGTTCGTTTCGAGCCAGGCGCCGTTGGCCATGCGGTGCATGGCCCGGAAATACATGCGCCGGAAATGGGTGTTGTTGTACATCACGCCCATCAAACCGTCATTGGCTTGGAACATGTTCTGAGTCGGCCCGTGGCCGCTGTTGCAGCCCAGCGAAAAGTCCAGGTCCCACAACAGCATGTGAAACTTCCCGTCCGGCGGCCGGTAGATGAACTGGTTCTTGCCGCGGTCATAACCGTAGCCGTCCCAGTCGCCGACCGCGTGGCGGAAACAGATGGCCGTGAGCCATGCCTCGGCGTTCATGACGGACTCGATCGCCGGCACGTAGCTGGCGCTGCTGCTGGATTGGTTGACGGCATCCACCAACGCACAGAAGCTCGAATAATCGTCGTTCAACGTCCGGTTGAACTTCTTCTCCCACGACCACCGATACGCCCCCTTGTCGTGAACGGTCTGCCCGCCAATCGACGTCAGCTTCCTGGTCAGAACGCCGTTCTGGTTGCCCTGCCTCGCCGGGCCGGTGCGGGAGTTGTCGAATTCGAACCAGTCGTCGATCTTGTAGATTTCGCCTTCGGACTCGTCGGCGAACCAGCATTGCATGTAGGCGGAGTTGGGTTGCTGGACATCGGTGTAGGCGGGGATGCCGCGTTCGTAGCTGGCGACGCCGTTGAAGATGATGTGGACCTGGCGCTGGTGGCTGACCGCCAGGCCCAGTTGCTCCGCCATCCAAAAGGCGGTGATTTCGCGCAGACCGGTCGCGTCGCGCTGGTTGCCGCTGCCCGTCGTGGGCTCCATCGAGTCCAGATTCAATTCGTCCGAGCCCAGGAACAAGTCGTCGTCCGGCAGGGTCCACACGTAGGCGCAGTTGCCCGCCAGGGGGCTGCTGTAGCCGGGGCGGATGAACGGGCTGCCACGCCATCGCGCGCCGGCGTTGTAGATGCAGCGGAAATCGCCGTACACAAACGTGCCGTCGAGGGCCTGGTTGCTCATCTTCTCCCGGGTCGACCAGGTGCTGATGCTGCCCGCGTTCATCCACATCCGGTAAATGCCCTGGTTGCCCGACGGCCGGTCGTCGCCAAACCACACGTTGCACTCCCGAGTCGGCGCGTCGTTCGGGAACAGGCCGGTGGCAGAGGCGGCATGGGCGTCGGCGGCCTCGACGTAAAAGGCGACCAGGGTGCTGGCGGCGCGGCCGGGCATGGAGGCGCTGAAGATGCCGTCGTTCGCCATCGCATCGGCCCCGGTGCCGTTGTCAAGCATGGTCACGGTGGAGAAGGTCGTCGTGGGATCGACACGGTATCGGAGGTGGACCGAAGCCAGGCCGTCGGGGTCATGCACGCGGGCGGTGACGACGACGGTTTCACTGGCGGCGGGCACGATGGGGTGGTGCGCAACGTCCCAAATGGCCGGCCCCGTGTTGTCGGCTGCCCGGCTGTTGCGCAGTCCCGGGCTGCCCAAATCGGCGGGGACGTAGAGTGTGCCCGGAGTTTCGATCTGGCCCCCGTGCACGCGCAGCAGCAGGTCGGGGTGGCCATGCAGCCATCGAGCCTGGCAGCGCAGCGTCGCGCTGACACTTGCCGACCCGCTCAACGTCGCCGCCATGGCGTTTTCGACCCGGTTCGCCCCGTTGTCGCCGCCCCCGCTGGCGCGCAGTTGGAGGCAGGCGGTGCCGAAGCCGTCGGTGGTGTTCAACCCCGATCGATCGTGGTTGCCCCCCAGCCACCACGAGGCCAAACCGGACTCGAACCCGCCATTGGCCACCAGGTTGGACCCGGCAGTGGGCAGGGTCTGGAAGATCTCCACGTCGTCGATCAGACATTCGCCCCTGCCGAGCAGCATGATCTGAACGCGGTTCATCGTGGTATCGCCCGCGGGATACGCATTGTCCAGCGGCGCCGTTTGCTCGATGGGCGTCCACGGCGCCTTGAGGGTCTCGTCGCTGTCGGCCCAGTTGGCGGCCAGCCGGTTGTCGCTGCGCGCATCCACCAGCTCCAGGCTGCTGCCGCCCCCGTCCGACCAGTCGCCCCAGCGCCCGCCGTCCTCGTAGGTGACTTCGTCGACGACGATGTGGATGGCGTTGGTGGTGACGATCTGGGTGATCGGGTTGGTGACGGCCGTGAAGTCGAGCATCGCAAGCTGCACGGTCTCGCCCCCGTTGCCGAGCACGCCGCCGTAATTGCCGACCGTGTTCGAGCGGTTGAGCTGGCCGTATTTGGCGAGGAGCTGGTCGATGTTCCTCGCGACCACCAGGTAGCCGTCGGGCGGCAGGAACGTGTTGGTGGGGATCGTGAAACTCACGGCGCCTTGCAGCTTCCAGAAACTCACGTCCACCGTGTTTGTGCCCTTGTTGTACAGCTCGACATACTCGTCGTCGTCATCCTCCGTGATGGGATGATACATGATCTCGTTGAGGACAATGTCCCGGACCAGAAGCCCGCTGTTGTTCGTGCCTTCGGTGATCGAGATCAGTTCGTGAAAGCTCGGCGCGCCGTCGGGAAACCGCCCGGTGGTGACGCCGTTGGCCTGGCCGCCGAAAGCCACCACGTCGATCACGCGGTTCTGGTTCGAGTTGACCAGGTAAATCCGCTCGCCGTCCGAAGACAGCGCGAAGCCCAGCTGGGATTGCCGGAAGGCGGCAAATCCCCGGGGGCCGAGCACCGTGCCGTCCGGAATCCTGAACTTGTTGGTGTCGCGGTCGTCGCTCAGGTAGGCGCCGGAGAGGTCGACCGCCTGGGTGCTGTAGTTGTACAGCTCAATGAAATCCTCGACCGGATCGTCCGTGTGCGCCAGGAACTCGTTGATGACGACCGGGCGGATCGGGTCGAACCCGTACCCGTCCACCGTGCCGGGCGAACCGCCGAGAACGTCGCTCGCCGCCCAGGCGCGCGGATTGCCCTCGCCATAACTCGGGCGCGCCAGCACCAGCGAGTGGCCGGAGCCGTCCGCGGCAAGAGGCCAGGGGGCGGCGCCTTCGTAAACCACTTCCAGCACAACCGCATCGGCCGTGTTGCGCAGCCGCACGGTGCCTTCGTCGTCGGGCAGCGCCGTCGATCCCAGCGGATCATTCGCGTCTACCCACGGCCCGTACACCGCCGCCAGGCTGCTCAACCCCGGATACGCCGCCGTCAGCGCCGCGGGATTGCGGGCGACCACCACGAAACCGCCCCCGGCAACGCGCGTGCCGGCAGGGAAGGTGTAATCGACGCTGCCCGCGACGCGCCAGCCGCCGATGTCGTGGAAGAACGGTTCCGAATTGAAGAGCTCGATGAATTCCAACTGGCTGTTGGTGGGGTGGTACATGATCTCGGTGATGGCCAGCCCGGTGTTGCGCGAGCACGGCCCGGGCGGTTCGATGGGCAGCTTGACCGTGCCGATGGTGCCGCCGGTGACCTCCTTGGACTCCGTGAACTGGATGGTCATGGTCTCGCCGGCCACCGCGCTCGCGCCCGCCAACCCCACCAACATGGGCCGCACCGCGCTGCTCAGCGTGACCGCGCCCAGCTGCACCCAGAGGTTGCCGTCCGGGCTCACATAGCCGGTGAACACGGTCCCGGCGCGTTTGAGCCGGAGCCACATATTGGGGTAATTCACCGGGAACGACCCGGCGCGGGTGGCGGCGGCATTGAGCGCCGAGCGGGAGGAGAAATAGCAGCCGTTGATGCTGGGGGTGGCGAACACGGCGGCGTAGCGGCTGCCGACAGCGGTGGACTCGCGGGCCATGAGGCCGGCCTGAGCCCAGGGGTCCGTCGGACTGAGACCCGTGATGCGGATCTGGATATCGAAGTCGTCGCTCACTTCGAGCGCCATGAACGTGAACTGGTCGCGGGTGCCGGCCACGTTGGTGCCACTGGCATTTAGGATGATGGTGCCGTTGGCCACGTTGAAGCTGCCTTCGGGACTGGGTCCGCCCACGTTGTACTGCTGGTAGTCCACCACCGAGAACGTCACGTTCGTCGTCGCCACCACCTGGCCCAGGGCGTCCCGCACGCCGCTAATGGTGATGACGTGCGGCACACCCGGCGCGATGTAGGTGGTGGTGAGCAGAACGGCGGTTTCCGAGGCCAGGAAGGTGGCGTCCAGCACGGACACGCCCAGGTTGATCGAGTAGTTGACCAGGTTGGTGGCCGACAGCAGCGTCACCTGCTTCGAAAACTCGACCGTCAGCTGGTTCGTCGAGCCCGACACCTCCACCACCCGCGGCGGGGCCGTGTCGGTGACCGTGATCGGCACCGGGTCGGACGTGGTCTGGCCGCCGGTGTTGTCGGTGGCCACCGCCGTCAGGGAATACACGCCGCTGCCGGCCGTGGTCCACACGAACGTGAACGGCGCGGCTGTGGCCTCGCCGATTTTCTCGCCGTTGGCGTAGTATTCGACCCGGCTGACAACGCCGTCGGTGTCGACGGCGTTGGCGGTGAGGGCGATGCTGGCGGGGACGTTGAAGATCTGGTTGGGGGTGGGGGTGCTGAGGACGATGCTGGGCGACAGGTTGCCCAGCAGCTCGAAATTCATGCTGAGATCCGAGCTGGTCGCGTTGCCCTGGTGCATCTCGATCGCCACCACATTCTGACCGGCCACCAGCACCGACGAGGCCAGATTGCCGGCATAAGGCGAGGTGTAATCGGCCGCCCCAAGCGCGTGGGTGCTGTAGGACACCGTGCCCGCCGGCAGGTTCACACGCGTCACCTCGACGCCGTTGACATGGATCACCGCCCCGTCATCGTAAGTGAGGCTGAACGGAAGGCTGCCGTAAAGGCCCGGATTCTCCACGTTGAACGTGCGCCGGAAATACGTCGTCACATACTTGTTGTTGGCGTCCGGGCCATACCCAATCGTCGTGACCTCGTCCCCGTCCCCATAGCCCAGCTGGGCCGCCCCCGCCGGCCACGCCGCATCATCGAATCCCGGCTCGGTCCAGCTTGCGGACGGGGCGGCCGCGGTCACCAGGTAGCGCCACACCGAGCCCGCCGCGATCAGCGTGGGGGGCGGCGTGACGAGCGTGATCGCAACCGGAGCCGACGTGGCGCGCAGGCCGGTCAAATCCTGGGCGACGGCGCGGAGGGTGTAGCCGCCAATGGTCATGCCCGACCACGTGAAGCTGAAGGGCGATGTGGTGTCCGTGTTCAACAGGGTGCTCCCCTGGTAGAATTCCACCGACGCCACCGACCCGTCCGGATCGGTGGCGGAGGCCACGATGGAGATCAGCGCGGAGGCGAGCGTGGCGCCGTTGGTGGGGCTGGCGATGCTGACGACCGGCGGCACGGGGATGTAATTGCCGGTGAGGCTCAGGTCGAAGCTGATGTCGCTGCTGGTGACGCTGACCTGGTGGATTTCGACGGCCACCACGTTGTCGCCGTTGACCAGCACGGCGGGATCGATGGCCAGGGGATGGAAATTGACGGTCTCGTTGTCGCCGTCCACGGCCGACACGGCAAGATTGGTGTAGGTGATGTCGCCGGCCGGCATGTTGTCCCGGAACACCTCCGTGCCGTTCAGATACACAATCGCCCCGTCGTCCCGCAGCACCCGCAGCAGCAGGTTGGTGAAACTCGCGGCGTCCGCCACGTTGAAGTGATGCCGGAAATAATACGTGATATACTTGTTGTCCGGGTCCGGCCCGTAAAGGAGCAGGGTGGCTTCGTCGTTTTCCTCGTTGTTGCTGTAGCCCAGCTGCGCAGGGCCCTCCGCCCAATACATGTCGTCAAACCCAGGCGCCCGCCACGCCATGCCCTCGTCCGTCCCCGTGTCCAGGTATTTCCAGACGGCGCCGGTGGCGATGAGGCTGGTTTGGGCGTTTGCCGTGACGAGGCCGAAGCCGAGGGCGATCATGGCCATTGCGAGCTTGTTGAGAGCATGAATCTGCATAGTCAACGCGAGTTTGTTACAATTCTGTGAAAGACCGAGACGGCATCTCGCCGCCACGGCTGGATCTGTTTGAGAACGGTGACGCCTTACTTTAGCATCATTGAAGAGTCCTTGCTAATCAAAGTGCCGCCGGCAACCCACAGCTGCCGGCTCGAAGAGGCCAGAATACACATGGCGGCTATTCCCATCGCTGAATTGCGCCTATCAAACCATAGTCCGGCCGAAAAGGCAATCCTGCATTTTGTCGCCCGCGGTTTCAGTGCGGCCGTTTTGAACCCCGTTTCCCGGGAACAGGCCATGGGCAGGAAAGGGCGGCGGCGGCACGTCAACGCTCAACGATCCCCATCCGACCCCAGGGGGTTGGATGTTTGGTCGGACTCGGGGCTAGGCCAGGCAGCTTCCGAGCGCCAGTGCCCCCGCCAACGCGGCCAGCGCGCCGTTGGCGGCGACGCCGAACCACCCGAGGGCGTAGCCGAGCCGGAGGTGGCGACGCGCCGGGTTCCACGCCCCGCCCGCCTGGCGGCGGGTGCGGTGGTAATGGTGAAAGGCGATGAACGAAGCCGCCACGCCCACGAGCGGCACGATGCCGAGCAGCCCGCAGCAAAAACAGCGAAGCGATCCTTCAATGACGTGAATGCGATCCTGGGGGCTGTTCATGGAGAGCCTCGACCTGGTTGTGCACGCGCGGGGCCGTGTTGAATGCGGCAAAACGACGCTCCGCCGAGCCCTGACGGCCTCCGAGTTTCGAGGTCTGGTCGGCGTGGCGTTGCGGGGCCGGCCGGGAGAAGGGCGCGGCGGATGTGAATTTTTGTTGCTGCCGCTGCTCCAGCAGCCGGAGTTCCTGGTGGAGCGCATGCAGGATCCGGTTGTTGCAAACAATCAGGGTGCCCATCACCGCCAGCACGGTGAACACCACCAGCACGGCCGAGCCGGCCTCCCGGCGCCGAGTCGTCCCCCGCAGCGGCGCACCCATGACAGAGCCGGGTGGGCGAGGGCTGGACCCGGCGTGCCCTGGCTTGTCTTGGGAACGGGGGACTGAGGGAGAGATCGATTTCATGGCGGCGACGATGTCGGCGGAGGCGGCGGCGGCACGGCGAGGAAGCTGAAGAGCGGCCGGACACGCACGCGTTCCTGGTGCCACTGCAATTCGAGGTCCCAGCGCCAGGCGGTCACCTCGCGGCGCGGGTCTTCCAGCATCTGAGAGTCCTTGACCTGCTTGAGCCAGGGTTCCCAGGCGCCGCCGGGGCGCGCACGCCGCCACACGGCGTGGTCGCGAAACGCATACGCGACGGCGCCGCCGGCGCGCGGGATGCGCAGCTCCCGGGCCGCGCCGGCGCCGCTCCATTGCGGGGCGGCGGTCGCCTGCCGGATGTCGGCGCGCCAGCGCTCGCCGGCGCGCAGGGTGCGGACGATGTCGGCGGCGGTTTTCTCGAGGCGGCTGTTTTGTTTCTGGGTCCGATAAAAGGCCTCGAACGTCAGTTCCAGGAGGATCACCAGCACCGCCAGGTAGACCATGCATTCAATCAGCGAAAACCCGGCGCCGGATGGAGAATGGGCGGTTTTCATGGGGTGCGCCATGCGCGGCGGATGGGGCGGCCCGTGCCGGGCTGGGCGGGGTGCCATTCGAGGCGGACGAGAGTATTCGAGCGCGTCAGGAGGAACCGGCCTGGGGGCAGGTTGGTGACGGCGTGCGTCTTGGGGGCGAAGGGGCTGGCGCCTTCGGGGCAATGGCGCCATTCGCCGGCCGCGAGCACCTCCATTTCGCCGTCGACAATGGACATGGCCAGCGCTTCGTAATAGTAGGCGCGCGTCAGCTTGAATTCCTGGTAGAAGATGAACGACATGGGGATGAGCGCGGCCATCAGGATGCCCATGGCGACCACCAGGTCCATCATGAGCATGCCGCCGTCGCGCCGCTCTGGCCTTCGCCAGCCAACAGGCCCCGGGCGGCGCGCGATCCGGGGCGGGACCGGTGCGGGGTTTGGCAGCGGGATGGCGCGATGTGTCACCATAACAAGGCATGGTCGACCAGGGCGACGAGCATGCTGAAGATGGCCACCACACAGGTCCCCACCAGCAGCCCGTTGAACAGGACGAAGCCCGTCGTGAACAGGTGCGCGGCCGCCTGTTCCTCCTGAAAGGCGCGGGCGTCGAGGGCCTCAAGCCAGCCCTTTAGCGCGCTCAGAAAACCGGCGCGATGATGGCTCGCGTTCTCAAGCCGCCAACGCAATTCCCGGGCGCCGGTGACTTCCTGGATGGCCTCGCCAAGAGGCGCGCCCTGGGCGAGGTGCTCGCCCGCCCTGGCGGCGGCGGCGATGACCAGCCCGTTGTCGGTGCAGCGCGCCGCCAACTCAACCGCATCGGGCTCCGGCGTGCCGGCGTCGAGGAGCGTGGCCAGCATGCCGGCGAAGTCGCGCTGAAGCCGTTTCCGTTTCCAGGGCAGATGGAACGCGGCGCGGTCGGCGAGCAGGCCGCACCGCGCCTTGAGCCGGGGGCCGGCTACGTAGATGAATCCCAGGGCCAGCAGCAGTCCCCAAAGGGCGACATGCAGCACGATGAACAGCCCGCTCCAGCGGGCGAAGGCGTTCACGATCATGGGGTCGGCCACGCCTAATTCGCGGGCAATGGCGTGGAACTGCGGGAACACAAACGTTCGCAGCATCAGGAGCAGCGCGGGGAATATGGGCGCGAGAAAGAGCAGCAGAACCACCATGTAATTCAACGCGCTGCGCATTTGCGACAGCCCGTCGCGCAGCCGTCCCGCGCAGGCGGGCAACACCCGACGCAGATCGCCCAGTCGCGATCCCACCCTCAGCGTCGCCACGATCTGGGGCGGCAGCAGCTGCGGCACCCGCGCCAGCGCGTCCTCGAGCCGCAACCCCGTCTCAAGATGCGCCGCCAGCAAATGAAACCGCGGCCCGAGCGTTGGATCGCCGGTGTGGGAGATGCTTACCAGGGCCGGCTCCACCCCCAGGCCGGATTGGAGACTCGTTTCCAACAGGTCCAGAAAACGGCGGGCGCGTTCCTGGCGGCGCAGGGGCAGGCTGAGCAGGTAAAAAACCGCCGCGGGAATTGCCATGATGAAACCCAGAATCCCCAGCACTTCCAGCAGCCAGAGGCCACTCAAGACCGCGTTCCAGAGGCTGTCCAATCCGTCGTTCATGGGCAAGGGCTGGTCGGGGGCGGCTAGGCGCCGAGGCTTTCAAACAGCCGCAGAAACCCCAGCAGAAAGGGTCCCACCTGGACCACGATCATGAGCCCCAACGAGAGGATCATGACCGGCAGGGCGGCATACAGGGTGACTTCGATGTGATGCGCGGCGCGGCGCTGGTAAATCTCCGCCGCCTTGCGGAACCCGGCTTCCCAATGCTCGCCGGCGCTGGCGACGAGCCACACGAAGAGGGGCGGCACGATCCTGCCTCCTGCGGCCATGTCGCTGAAGCGGGTGTGGCCGGCGGCAAGCCGTTCCTGCCAAGAGCCCAACTCGCGTCCGAGGGGGCGGCCGGCTTCGAGGCGGCGCAGCAAGTCGAGGGCGTCACGCGGCTGGCAGCCCTGGCGCAGCATCAGGGCGAAGGCCGAGGCGAACTGGGACAGGCTGGCTTCGCGGAACATGGGGAGTTTCCACTGCAGCCACTGGCGCCAGGCGGGCAGGAGCAGGACCAGGAGCACCGCGATTGTCACGGCCGTTACCAGAATCACGGGCAGCCACAAGCTGATCAGCAGGGCGGGCGGCACGACCTCGCTGGCGGCCACCCCCAGCTCCCGCAAGCTGCCCGCTTCGGCCAGGAACACGCTGGTGAAGGTCCACGCCAGCACGCCGGACAGAATCATCGAGGTCACCAGCACCAGCACCGGGTAAACCATCAATCCCTTGAGCCGCGTCCAGGTGCCGTGGAGCTGTTGGTAGTAATCCCCCAACAGCGTGAGGACACCGGGCAGGTTGTTGCTGCCCGCCCCGGCGCGCAGCATCGCCACGTAGAATCCCGGCAGCCGCGCCTCGGCCAGCGCCCGGTCCAGCGGTGTGCCTTGGGCGAGCGCCGCCTCCAGGCGCTCGAGTTCGGTGCGCAGCCTGCCGCGTCGCATGGATTGGCAGACCTGTTTGAGAGCGCCCTCCAGCGGGAGGCCGGCGGTGAGCATGCCGGCCAGTTGCTGGTTCACCCATGCCAATTCATCGTGGTTCATTCGCCCAAAACCCTTTCACACTCGGCCGCGTTCGTGACCCCGGCCTTCACCAGCGCCGCCGCCGCGTCGGCCAGCGTCTGCACGGGTCGAACTGCCGCCGCCCCCTGGGCGCGGATCTGCTGGCGGGCGGGCGGGTCGAGGCGGAACCATTCCACCAGCGGGACCCGGCCGCGATACCCGGTCTGCAAACAGGCGTCGCAGCCCCGCCCTCCGCAATCCGGGCAGAGCCGTCGCACGAGCCGCTGGTTGAGGATCAATTCGAGGGCGGAGAGGACCGCCGGGGTGTCGGGGCACAGGATCGACAGGCGCTCGAACACGCCCTGGCAGGAGCCTGCATGCAGCGTGGAAAGCACAAGGTGACCCGTGGACGCCGCGCGCACGACCAGCCCGGCCGTTTCCTCGTCGCGGATTTCGCCGATTGCCAGCACCTGGGGGTCCTGGCGCATCAGGTGCCGCGCCGCCTTGGCGAAGGTGAGTCCCTGGGCTTCGTTCACTTCGGTTTGCATCGTGCCTGGGATGATATGTTCGACCGGGTCTTCCACGGTGATAATGTGCCGCCCGCCCAAGCCGGCCATGTAACTTAGACCGGCGTGGATCGTGGTCGTTTTGCCGCTGCCCGCCGGCCCCGTCAGCAGGATCAATCCCGAGGGCCGACGCAAGCAGCGCTCGAGTTCGGCGCACGCCGGCTCCGGGAGGCCCAGCTCGGCCAGCGACCGGACCGACGACTCATGAAACAGTCGCAACACGATCTTCTCGCCGGTCACGGTGGGGTAGGTGGCCACGCGCAGATCGTTCCGGGCGCCGAGGTCGGCCCGGTCAATGCGCCCGTCCTGGGGCAGCGATTCCTGGTAGGTCTTGAGCCGCGCCAGGTACTTGATCCGCCCAAACACGCGCCCCGCCAGATCCTCCGAAATGCGTTGCGCCGGCGTCATCACCCCGTCCAGCCGAAAGGCCACTTCGGCGCGCTTGCCCACCATGTGCAGGTGAATGTCGCTCGCCCCGGCGCGCTCGGCGGCGCGCACCAATCGCTCGAGATGCTCAGGGGCGGACGGCACCGAAGGACCCGAAGGCTGGCGTTTCATGGCTCGTGATGGTTGCGAACGCGCGAACATGGCGCGCAGCCCGGCAAAGAACAAGCCAAACACGCCCGCGAGAGCGGCTCCCGTCGGCAGTGGGGAGGGTTCATGGGAAGTGCCGCGGTCCCGCAGCGCCGGGGCGCCTGGAGATTCGCATCGCCATCCGGAAGACAGCATGCTACCTCTTCGGCTGCTATGGCCTGTCCCATGATTCTTTGCCTGGCGGTTTCCGTCCTCATAACCGTTGCCGCCGCCACCGTCGACGCGGCCGCACCCTCGCTCCGTGAACAGCCGGGGTATCTGCTCGGCGAGTTGATCTACCCGCTGGAGGGGCGCCCAACGCCGCAATGTCACGCCTCGACACTGGCGGAATTGCCCGATGGCACCCTGGGTGCCGCGTGGTTCGGCGGGACACGGGAAAAGGCGCGGGATGTGGGCATTTGGTGGTCGCGTTTCGGGGCGGGTCATTGGACGCCCCCGGTTGAGGCTGCCCACGGAACGCAATATGTTCGGCCCGACGGCAGCGCGCATCGCTGGCCGTGCTGGAACCCGGTCTTGTTCCAGGCTGAGGGCGGCGCCTTGCTGTTGTTCTTCAAGGCGGGGCCGAGTCCGGACACGTGGTGGGGGATGCTGACGCGCAGCGACGACGGCGGCCGGAGCTGGGAGTTGGCGAGGCGGTTGCCGGAGGGGATTCTGGGTCCGGTGAAGAACAAGCCGGTGGCGCTTCCCGGCGGCCGCCTGCTGTGCGGGAGCAGCACGGAGGACGACGGCTGGCGCGTGCATTTCGAGTGGACGTCCGACCTGGGCCGGAGCTGGTTTCGGACCGGCCCAATCAACGACGGCCGGGCGATCGGCGCCATCCAGCCGAGTGTTCTCCTGCACCCGGGTGGCAGACTGCAAGCCCTGGGCCGCAGCCGCCAGAATCGCCTGTGGCATGCCTGGTCCGAGGACCACGGCGCCACGTGGAGCCCCATGACGCTGCTGTCCCTGCCCAACCCCAACGCCGGCACGGACGCCGTCACCCTCAGGGACGGCCGGCACGTGCTGGTGTATAACCACACGACACGGGGGCGATCCCCGTTGAACGTGGCGGTCAGTGCCGACGGCAGCCGGTGGTCGGCGGCGCTGGTGCTCGAGAACGAGCCCGGCGAATACTCCTATCCGGCAGTCATCCAAACCCGCGACGGCCGGGTTCACATCACCTACACATGGCAGCGGCAGAGCGTGAAGCACGTGGTGGTGGACCCGGCCGCGCTGGTGCTGCGTCCCATGCCCGAGGGCCGTTGGCCCGAGTAGCCAGCGGGCGGCGCGCCCGAACGGCAACGGCGGTTCCGGGGGCCATTCGATATTTCGAGGGGTTTTGTAATATCCAGCAGGCGCCGCCCCTGGCAGCGTCGCCCTGTGATGCAATGGATGACCGACTTCGGAACACGCCAGCTCCAGGGATGTGCCGCGCGCCGTCTCCCGCCTGCCGGGCTGCCGGATAGCGCGCTGCGTCTGGTAACCGACCCGGAATGGAAGGCCCTGGAACAAGCGGTGGCGCGCGGCCAAGTGCCGTCCGACTTGGCGGTCAAGCTGGCGCGTTTGAACCGCGACGACCTCCGACACCGGCAGCTGGAGCAAAACTGCCGTCTGTTCCTCGCGTTGCTCGAGGCGGCGGGCGCCGGGCAATTTGGGGGATTGACCTGCGCGCAACGGCACCGGCTGCTGCTGGCCCTCGCCTATGTGCAAAAGGACGAAGACGCCATCCCGGATTATCGGCGTGACGGTTTCACCGACGACCAGCGCGAGGTGCGGGGCATCGCCGAGGAACTGGAGTCGGTGCTGCGGGCATACAAGCTGTGGCGGCTCCGTCACCTGGTGCCGCACCTGTGGCGAACCTCCGCCGCCGCCGCGCGGCGCGTCGCAGGCTAGAGTCCTTGACCCGTGCAAGACGTTGCTCGCAGATCAAGTTTGTGCGCTGCAAGGCGCAAGTTGCGGGGCGGTCGTCAAGGACTCTATCCCGCCGCTGCGCGGCGGATTCCATGCCATCTTCTTGATGTCTCGCAAATCGTGGTGCCATCGCGGGAAGGAATTGTCCGCGGAAACGAGGTCCGAACGACGTTCATGATGGGTCTTCCAAGGCTCCAAGTTTTCGTGTGGCAATTGTCGCACGTTTTCTTACACTTCCAACCGTCTCTGAATGAATCCAGGAGCCGCCGTGGCGCGGCGGAGGATGATGTGTGGCGAGAAGATCGCGCAACGGGTTCGTGAGCGAGGCGCCATTGGCCCCGGGTCGCGTCGTTTAACACCCCCCGCCACGATGCCACACAACGCTCCGAACCGGTCAGAGGCGCGCCTCGCTGGGAACATACTATGAGCGTCCCTAAAACTTTGCAGGTTTCCTGCGTCCAACTGCACTGGGCCAAAACCCTGGAGCCCAATCTGGAGGCCACCCTCCACTACATCCGCCTGGCCGCCCGGGAGGGAAGCCGCGTGGTGCTCTTCCCGGAAGCGAACCTGACCGGCTACTATTTCCCCGACGTCCTCGGGCTTGCGCCCGGCGCGGTCCAACGGGCGCTCGAGCGGACGTGCGAGGCGGCCGCCACGGCGGGGCTGTGGGTCATCGTGGGCACGCTGCGCAAGACGGCCGACCGTTATCTGAACCTGGCGCATGTGATCTCGCCGGGCGGCCGGATCGTGCACGAATACGCCAAAATCCACATGGCGGGGCGCGATGAGAAGAGATACTGCCGGGGAGGAAACAAGCTTTCCCTGTTCGAGATCGACGGGATCCTCTGCACGCTGGTGATCTGCCGGGACGGCCGCCACCCGGAGTTGTACCGGCTGCCGGCCATGGCGGGCGCCCAGATCCTGTTTCATCCCTCGTGCAGTTCGGACGAGGTGGAAGCGGTCATTTGGAAACGCACGGCCGGCCGCGCCCAGCAGCCGGCCGGGCCCAACAGCAGGATCTTCCACTGTGTTGCCAACACCGTCGGGCAGTCCCCGGACGGCAAACAGACGTCGAGCGGGCAGTCGTTCATCCGCGAGCCTTCCGGGATGCCCCTCGCCGAGGCGGGCTGGTACCGCGAGGAAATGATCACCGCTGTCCTGGACCTCGAACGGGCCGACCGCGCCTACGTGCTGGACAGCCTGAAGGAGCCACCCATGTTGCAGCCGTATTGGGACCAGATGCTGCAGCGGGTCAAAGACCGCGCCAACCTCACCCCGGAGTAGCCCCGTCAATCCGCCGCACAACCCAATCCAATCCTGTCCCCGCCATGACGATCCTGCTCATCGCCACGCGCAACCGGCACAAGGCCCGCGAAATCCAAGCCATTCTCCCCGACACGTTCGACTGTCGCACGCTGGCGGACTTCCCGGATGCGCCCGCAGTGGTGGAGGATGCGCCGGATTTTGCCGGGAACGCCTCCAAAAAGGCGGTGGCGCTCGCCCGCTGGCTGCTGCAGCGCGGCTCCGCTTCCGCATGGCCGCCCGGCTCGCGCCTGTTCGTGCTGGCGGACGACTCGGGCCTCGAAGTCGACGCGTTGGGGGGCGCACCCGGAGTGCACTCGGCGCGGTTCGCCGCCTTGGACGCCGCGCCGACCGGCGGCGGATCGCCGGCGCGCAACGCCGGCAACTCGGCCGACGCGGCCAACAACGCCAAACTGCTCCGTTTGCTGGCCACCGTTCCGAGAGATCAACGCACCGCCCAGTTCCGCTGCGTGTTGGCGCTGGTCCAAGCCCACCCCCCTCCGCCCTCCGCCGAAGCCGAAATTCGCCTGTTCGAGGGCGTGTGCGAGGGCCACATCGAGTTCGCGCCGCGCGGGCAGAGCGGGTTCGGCTATGACCCGCTCTTCGTGCCGACAGGGCATGCGCGGACGTTCGCCGAGCTGGGCGAGACGGTGAAGAACCGGCTCAGCCACCGCGCGTGCGCGCTGGGCAAACTGAAGGCGTGGCTGGTGCAACGTGAGCCGCAGCAATGATCCGGCCTGCTCCGCGACCTCAGGCAGCCATCAAGTTTGCGCTGCAGGGTGGAGCACGACCTGGTCGTTTGAAGCGCAAAGCCGCAAGCCGACCTTGTCTTCTGCTCCTGCCCCCCGAGAATGCGCCGTTGCGCTCTCACGAACCGCGCATTCTCGTCTTGCGTTGGTCGAACACCTTCTTGTATCGTGCCGCCCCGTGTTGACGCTTTGCGTTCAAAGGCCGTGTGGTGGCTTGCCGGAAGTTGCTTCCGGCTTCGTTTCATTTCCCGCCATTGAACTCGCACAAGTTCCAGCACAACGTCAACTTGAAGTTCTTGCAAGCGACGCAAGTTCTTGTGTCTAAACGGTTGCCTCGGTAGCTCAATTGGCAGAGCAGTTGACTCTTAATCAATTGGTTGTGGGTTCGAGTCCCTCCCGGGGTACCAAGGACTTAGGACGAAAAAAGGTAGGTCAAAAAACGGCGCTTGCTCACTTCTTGCTCACTTTCAAAGGCACCGCCCTTGCACTGCCACCGTGCACACGCCGCTTTGCTGGACCGGATGCCAGACAGCGCCGGCCGTCCCCGGTTCGGCCTGGACCATTCTGCGCCTCAATGGCAGCGGGGCGCCTCGGGGTCCGGCGCGGCTTCGGCTCGGGACTGAACTTCACCACCAGCTCGCGGACCCTGGTCGGAACCGGCAACGGTCGTTTGACCTGGCCGGCCAGTGGCGGCAACCACTCGAACGTTCGCATCGTCGCATGGGGTTGGATCACGGCGAGCGTGGACGCCGTGCCGGCGAGCAAAGCTCGGGATGGATTCTCAGGATTGACCGACAGCTCCTGCCGCATTTAATTTGCTGGGACAAAACGGATTAAGCTATGAACCTCGTCGGTTTCAATTATACGAACCACTCTTGGTTCATGGTTCGTTGAATGAATGGTTCGGTGAGCTTGCGCCTTTGACAGTTTCTGGCATGATCTGATCATGCGACAGCCTAAGAAGCGTGAGTTTACGATGATCGTCGAGCGTGACGAAGATGGCTTTTACGTTGGCACTGTTCCCGAATTGCTTTGCTGCCACACACAGGCGCGCTCGCTAGATCAGTTGATGAAGCGGATTCGTGAGGCCATTGAGCTTTGTCTCGAAGTGCAAGAGGCGGACGGTGAGCGAAGTGAGTTTGTTGGTGTGCAACGCATCGCTCTCTGAGGCATGAGCAAGCTGCGCCGGTTACGCGGTCGTGAGGTGATTTCAGCCTTACGGCGTGGTGGATTCGCCGTGGTGCGTGTCCGAGGCAGCCACCATTTTCTCAGGCATCCCGATGGCCGCGCTACCGTTGTGGCCTGCCACGCTGGCGAGACGATCGGGCCGGGTTTGATGCGGAAGATACTTCGGGATGTCGAAATGACGCCTCAGCAGTTCGAGGAGTTGCTATGAACCGATCACAGAACCAGCGCGTGGAGTCGAACCGCCGCCCCGCTTGTCCGCTCGATGCATTCCCATGAACGAAGCGTTCGCACGGTGACCCCAAGCCGCTTGGCGCACTGGGACTGAGTCCAATGCTTACGCTTGCGCAGGAGCATTAGCAGCTCGATGACTGTAGGCTTCAGCGTCTTCATCGGTCCTCCTCGAAGCGGAAGTAGTACCGGGGGTGGTGCTGGAAGAGCATGCTGCCGAGTTTGCCGTCAGAACGGCGCCGGCCGACCACGTAGGGGGCGGCGAATGCCAGCGGCTCAAATTCCGCCGCCATTTGGCTGGTGTCCCACGTCTGGCCGAAGAGCGGCTCGATGCGCTCGCGGGGCAGGCCCCTTGGGACAAGCCCGGCAATGATCCGGCGCAGTTGTTCCGCGCCTTCGTCGTCTTCGGTGATGGTGAAGTGAACTCGCGCAACCGGGCAGGCTTCCGCCAAACAGCAGAGACCGCACTGGATGCAGGGGAATTGGAATTCTTAGACCTGCTCGATTTGGCGACCGGAGAACCCGTCGGTTGCCGCCGCCAGGCGAGGCAAGTCGGCCTTGAGGCTTTTGAGCCCGCCGATCTTCTCAAGGGTGATGTCGGAGTTGACCACTTCCAGCAGGCCGTTCTTGCGGACGGTCTCCGCCTTCACCGTGTAAACGTCTGGATTCAAGGCGTGGGGGATTTTGATTTCCGGGGGGGTGGGGGATGTGTTAAGGGATCGGGCGATGACTTTGCCGACAATCCTGCTGCTGATCCCGGCCTGCAACGAGCAGAGTCGGATCGGTCCGACGCTGACCCGGTATGCGGCGCATTTTCGCGACCATTACGCCGGGAAGCTGGACATTGTCGTGGTGATCAACGGCAGCACCGACGACACGGTGGGAGCGGTGCAGCAGGTCGCGCGCGACTTTGCCAACATCCGTTGGCTTGTCATCCCGGAGCGTGTGGGCAAGGGGGGGGCGCTCATCGAGGGGCTGAAGCTGGCGTCGCAGGCGGAGGTGATCGGCTATGCCGACGCCGATGCGGCCACGGCGCCGGAATCGCTGTTGCGGCTGGCGGCACTGTGCGCGGACTACGACTGTGTGGTGGGTTCGCGGCGCGTGGCCGGCTCGGTGATCCGCCAGTCCCAGCCCAGCCACCGGCAGTTTGCCAGCAAGGTGTTCCACGTGATCGTCGAGGTCCTGTTCCGGATGCAGATCCGGGACACGCAGTGCGGCGCGAAGTTTTTGCGGCGGTCGATGGCGCTGAAGATCCACGATCAGCTTTTGATTGCGGACATGGCGTTTGATGTGAACCTGCTGTACGCGGTCAAGCGCGCGGGCGGCAGGCTCATCGAGGCGCCGGTGGACTGGACGGATCACATCGGGTCCACGGTGCGCTATTTCCGCACCTCGCTGGTGATGTTCCTGTCCGTGGTGCGGTTGCGGCTGGTGCACTCGCCGTTCTACCGGTGGCTGCGTCCGTTGCGTCCGCTGGAGACCTGGATCTACGCCGCCCTGCGCAATCCGCCTCCCCGGGTCCGTCAGCCGGCCGAACCAACCGCGCCAAGCCCGGGTTCGCCGGAGGGCATGGCCGGGCGGTGACCGGTTTCAGGGGCCGGGGGCGGGGCCGAAGGCGTCGATGAACTTCACCATGGCGCGCACGTCGTGGTAATTGGCCTTCCAGCTGTTGGCCTTGGCGGTGTTCTTCGGACGGCCCTCGGCGGTCACCGTGGCAAGCCAGATCCGGTCCTTGGGCTCCACCTGGAAGGTCCAGATAAACTGGATGAGTTTTTCCAGGGCGTCTTGGCGGGCGGGATTGGGCCGGTGCGTCAGGCTGTCGGTGAGGGCGGCGAGCAGTTCGGACTGGACCCACCATTCCTTGTTGGTTCGGGACGCGGGCTGGTCGTCGAGGCCGTAGTCATAGAGGCCGCCGCGGGCGTGATCAAAGCCGTATTGGAGGGCGTGATCGAGGTGGGCGTCGAAGTGGCGCCAGGCGGGCCGGACCCCGAGGATCTGCTGGGCGCGGATCATGAGCCAGGCGAACTCGACGTTATGGCCGTAGGACAGGCCGGCGCTTTGGGAATTCGTGACGGCGCGCCAGTCGGGCTGGCGGTGGAAGGCGGAGCGGCCGGCTTGTTTCGGGTAGAAATAGGTGGCGTTGAGCTTGACGGCTTCGGCGAGGGACTGACGGACGTTCTTGTCACGGGTGGCGTCATAGAGCTCCGTGTAAGCCTCCATCAGATGCAAATGGGCATTGGCGCTTTTGAGGCCGGGCACCTCGATGTCGGCGCCGGCGGTGCGGTGGGTGATGAGGCGCCAGTCGCGGGTGAAATGCTCGAACCAGCCTCCGTGTTTCGGGTCGTGGGCGCGCTGCTCGAGCAGGCGGTAGAGGTCCATGGCCTGCTGCAGCGGTTCGGCACGCCCGGTTGCGCGGTGCAATTCGACGAGGGCGTAGATGACGAACGCCTCGGCGTAGAGGTTTTTCACGTCGCTGGTCACGGCTCCGTCCAAGCCGGTTTTCCAAAAATAACCGCCATGTTCCAGGTCCAGGAAATGGTTCTGGAGGAAACGATGGCCCTGCTCGGCCGCCTGGAGGTAGTTGCGTTGGGCCGTGCTGTAGCCCTTGCGATGCGCGTGCGCAAACCCCCAAATCATCCGGCTCTGCCCCACCAGCTGTTTCTCCCGCGCCTCGCCGCGGCCCCGGACGGCGTCGTCGGCCAGCAGGTAACCGCCGCGGTCGCGGTCCTGCGCGGTGTCGAACCAATAAGGCAGGACATGGGTGGTCAGCTCGGCGCGCATCTCCCGGGCGCGGTCGGCGAGGGCCTTGGCGGGCGGGCTGGGGGCGGCGAGAACGGCAAGCGGGACGCAGAGCAAGAGGACGGCGGTGCAGGGCATGCCGGCGGATGAAGGGTTCACGGGAGTGCGGGGTTCAGGAATGGCGGTGGGGCGCGGGGGCGGGGGGGGGTCAGAGGCGGAGGGTGGCGAGGTAGCGTTCGGCTTCGAT
>JAFGQR010000070.1 GCA_016935555.1 Verrucomicrobiota bacterium | reverse complement strand
TGGTGGTGAAGAAGAACACGATGTTGGCGGAGCCATCGGGGGAGCGGCCCTGGCTGACGTTGTTGGTTTGCGGGCCGAAGTCGACGCTATCGAGGACGTCGAGTCGGGGCGAACACAAGCGGATCCTTTCGCCGCCGGCACTCAGCCTGAAGTTGACATGGACCTCGCGGTCGGGGCGGTTCTGGTCGGTTTCCTCGTCAGCCCAGAACAGCAGATAACCGCGGGCGGGAATGGCGGCGCCGTCGGGGATGCGGAACTTGTTATTTCGGGCGGGATCATCCGTGAGGTAATAGCCGGAGAGGTTCACGGCGGCGTCTCCCGGATTGTGGAGTTCGAACCAGTCGTCGGCGTCGGCATCGGCGGGGTCGAGGATGAACCCGCCATTGGCCGCCATCCATTCATTGATGAAGAGTTGGACGGGGGCGCTGCTGGCGTCGTTGGCGGCGGCGGGAGTGGGGTGGTAGAACTCGAGTTTGGTGAACGGCTGGCCGTCCGGGAAGGCGCCATAGGACGCGTTGGTGGGGACGGCGCCATAGTTGATGTAGTCGAGGACTTCGAGTTGGGTGGACTGACGCGACAGGACGACGGCGCCGCCGCCGGGCTGGAGCCGGAAGCTGGTGTGCCACTCGGACGCCGTGGTTTCGCCGGACTCGCCGTCGGCGAACACGACTTTGAATTCGCCGGGGTCAAGCGCGGCGCCGGGGGGGAAGGCCCAGAGGTCCAGGGTCGAGTAGTTGTCGGAGAGGTAACAGCCGGCGAGCGGGACAGTGTTGGTGCCGGCGTTATAGAGTTCGATCCAGGGTTCGGGCTCGTTGGCGGCGTCGCGCGGGCCGGCGGTGTTATGGGGTTGGACCTCGTTGATCCAGAGGGGCGGGATGGGGGCGAGGGTGGCGGCGCCTTGGTTGGCGGCGCCGGGGGTGTGGCTCAGGACGGCCGGGGTGATGAGGACCGGCGGGTTGTATTGGGGGGGCATGACATTGCGCTGGAGGATGATGGCCGGGCTGTTGGACAGGCCGGTCCGGAAGGAGCTGGTCAGGCGGTAATTGAGGACATTGGGCGAGAGGGTGGTGTGGTACCAGAAGCTCAGCGTGTAAATGCCGGTACTGCTTAGCCCGGTCACGCTCTGTTGGAAGCGCGCCTGGGCGCCCGCCGCGCCGTCCACGCGGACATTCGCGCCGAAGCTGCCGTCGTGGGCGGCCTGGGCGGTCACCGTGGTGTTGGAGGCATTCTGAAGGACGACCCACGGACTCAAGGCGCCGGATTCGAATCCCGGGTTGGCGAGGAGGTTGGGGCCGGTTTCGGGGACGTCGCCCTCGACGAAGGCGACTTGGTCCAGCCAGAATTCGCCGACGCTGTCGATCCAGAACGTCAGGGTCCCGCCGGTTGCTTTGGGTTGGCCGGTCCAGGCATAAAAGACCCAGCCTTCATTGGTGATGGCGGGGACATAGACGGCCTCGGTGAGGACGGCGGGGGTGAACTCGGCGTGCCAGTTCAGGGGGCGGCAGTTGTCCTGGTGGAGGTCGACGAGCTGGAGGGACGAGCCGGTGTTGCTGGCGTTGGTGCTCCAGGGCGGGACGCTTTCGTAGCGGACCTTGTCGATGACGACGGGGTTGTCCGGGGTTGGGCCGGGCTTGAGGAGGGTGAGCGTTTCGCCATTGCCCTGGAGGCTGCCGTTGTATTGGCCGACGATGGGCGTATTGGTTCCGTAGGCATAAAGGCACGCGAGGGTGTCGCGGGCGAGGACGAGGCAGGTTTGGGGCAGGATGAGGGTGCCGGTGGGGAAGGTGTAATCGAGGCCATTGATCCACCACCCGGACAGGTCGAAGGTGGTGGTGGTCGACCGGTTGTGGAGCTCGACGTATTCGGCTCCGGGCACGGCGGGGTCGAACATGAGTTCGCTGAACAGGACGGAAGCGGCGGGATCGTCGGGGGTGCCGTTGAAGGTGGCGGTGACGGTGGGCTGGGTGGCGGGGAAGGGGTTGCCGTTGCAGTCGCGGGCCTGGATGCGCAAGGCGGTGGTGCCGGCGGGGAGGGGCACGCGGATGGACCACGCGTTGGTGGTGGTCCATTTCACGGGATACACGATGTCGTTGACGGTGATGCTGTGGACGCCGAGGGGGGCGTTGCCGGTGAGGGTGAGGAGGTTGGTGGTGGTGGTGACGGTGGCGGGGCCGGTGAGGGCGAAGGTGACGTTGGCGGCGTTGGCGATGCGTCCCTGGACGTAGGTGCGGCGCTGCTGGATCCACGCGGGCAGCGAGAGACTCTGGGCGCCACTGGCCACGTAGGGGGAGGTCAAGCCCGTCACCCCACTGGCCAGCAGACAACGGTAGCGCGAGTCCAGCAGGGACGAGTAGGCGGCATCCTGGAGCGGGCCGTCGGCAATGCGCTGCAGGGCCTGGAGATACATCCGGCGGAAATGCGGATGATCATACATCCACTTGATTTCCGGCATGTGATTCTCCGCGGTGAGCCCCCCGAGGTTCAGGGTGAAAAGGTCCTGGGTCGGCCCATGGCCGTTGTTGCAGCCGATGGAAAAATCCAGGTCCCACAGCAGCATGTGGAATTTTTTTCCGTGGGGCTTGTAGGTGAACTGGTTCTTGCCGCGGTTGTAGCCGTAGCCGTCCCAGTCGCCCAGCACGTGGCGGAGGGCAAACGCGGTCATCCATTGTTCGGCTTCGATGGCGGACTCGACTTGGCCGACATAGAGGTTGGTGTTGTGTTCGGTGAGTGCATTGACGGCGGCGAAGAGCGAGCCGTAATCGTCGTTCAGGCCGTTGTTGAATTTCTTTTCCCACATCCAGCGGTAGCGGGCTTTCTTGAGGGTGCCTTGGGTCTCGCCGGGCAGGACGGTGTAGAAGGCGTCGAGGCTGGCGCTCTTATTGCCCTGGCGGCCGGTGCCGGCGGACCCGGTGAGGGTGTCGGCGAACTCGAACCAGTCGTCCACCTTGTAGAGGTCGCCCTCGGCGCCGTCGGGGAACCACATGGCGATGTATTCGTTGTTGGGCTGTTGGGAGTCGCTGTTCACATAACTGGCTGAGGCGGTGCCGTTGATCACGAGCCGCACGTATCGCTGGTAGCTGAAGGGCAGCCCCATCTGCTCGGCCATGGTGAAGGCGGTGACCTCGCGCAGCGCGGTGGCGTCGCGGCCCGTGGGTTCGAGCGAATCAATGTTCAACTCGTCGCTCCCGAGGAACAGGTCGTCCTCGGGCAGGGTCCACACGAAGTTGGCGCCGGTGGCGGTGGGGCTGCTCGGGTTGCGCGTGAAGGGGCTGCCCCGGTAGCGGGCGCCGGCGTTGTACACGGCCCGGAAGTTGCCGTAGACGAACGTGATGTCGAGCGGCTCGTTGCTCATCCGCTCGCGGTTGGTCCAGTTCGTGTAGTTGTTGCCGGTCTGCCACAGGCGATACACCCCCAGACAACCCGAAACCGCGGTGTCGCCAAAGCGGATGAGGCATTCGCGCGTCGGCGCGTCGGGTGGGAAGAGGGTGGTGCCGGGCGGCATCTGGGCGTCGGTGGCGGTGATCCGGAAGGCAACAAGCGTGCCGGCAGCCCGTCCCGGGAGCGTGGCACTGTAAAGGCCATCGGCACCCACCGCGTCGCCGCCGGTGCCGTCGTCCACCATGGGAATCGTGGCCAGGGTGGCGGCGGGATCGAGACGGTACTCGAGGTGGACGGCGGCCACCCCGTCGGGGTCGTTCACGCGGGCTGTGACGACCACGGCTTCGCCCGCAGCCGGGAGCACAGGGCTGTGGCTCACGTCATAGACGGCCGGGCCGGCGTTGGGGAGCAGTCGGCTGTTGGGCTGGCCGGGGGTGCCGAGGTTGGCGGGGATGGGGAGGGAGCCGACGGCTTCCAAGCCGCCGCCGTGGAGGCGCATAAGGACGATGGGGAACCCTCGCAGCCAGCGGAAGCGGCCGGAGATGCTGGCGGTGATGTTCGGGGGCAGCTCGGAGGAGAGGTCGCACTCGACGCGGTTGGCGCCGTTGTCGCCGCCGGCGGTGGCGCGGAGGTGCAGGCATTCGCTGGGGTTGGTGAAGCTGGGCGGTTCGAGGGTGGAGCGCACGTGATTGCCCTGGATGAGCCAGTAGGTCAGGCCGCCGGTGAAATCTGGGTTCAGGACGAGGTTGACGTCGTTGGTGCCCTTGACCACCACGTCGTCCATGAGCGCCTCGCCGCGGCCGAGGATCATGACCTGGATTTCGTTCATGCGGTTGCCTTCGGTGTCCCGCATGTAGACGTGGTCGAGGACGCCCCGGTGGGTGATGAAGCTCCACTGGCTCTTGGCGGTCTCGTCGCTGTCCGCCCAGTTGGCCGCCAGCCGGTTGTCGCTGTTGGGGTCGATGAGTTCGAGGCTGCTCCCGCCGCCATCGGCCCATTGCGCCCAGCGGCCGGCATCGACATAGGTGACTTCGTCCGCAACCACCCAAAGGACGTTGGTGGTCACCCCCCCATGGGCGTTGGTGGTGGTGCTGTATTCGGGCATCGACAGCGCAAGGCGCTCGCCGCCGTGCGCGAGGCGCCCGCTGAAGTTGCCCACCGTGTTGCTCGCGTTGAGGTGGCCGTAGTTCGCCAACAGCCGGCCTTGGTCGCGCGCCACCACCAGGTAACTCTCCGGGGCCAGGACGGTGTCGGGCGGGAAGGCAAAATCGATGCCGTCCGTGAAGCTCCAGCCGCCGAGGTTCACCGCGTTGGCGCCGCGGTTGTAGAGCTCGACGAACTGGTCGTCGTCGTCGCCCGTGGGCGGATGGAACATGATCTCATTGATCACCACGTCCCGGATGAGAAGCCCGGCGTTGGGGGCGCCCGGGCTGAGGGCCGTCAGTTCATGGAACGTGGGCGCGCCGTCGGGATGGCGGCCGGTGCTGACGCCGTTGGCTTGCGCCTCGAACGCGACCGCATCGATGACGCGGGTCCGGTTCGAGTTGACCAGGTAGAGCCGCTCGCCGCCCGAGGACAGCGCGAACCCCAGTTGGTTCTGGTCAAAGGCGACACAACCTCCGGGCTCCAGCACCGTGTTGTCGGGAATGCGGAATTTATATTCGTCGCGGTCGTCGCTCAGCGAGGCTCCGGAGAGGTCGGCGCGTTGGTTGCCGTGGTTATACAGCTCGACGAAGTCCAGGTTCGGATCGTCGGTATGGGCGAGGAACTCGTTGATCACCACGGACCGGATGGGATCGAGGCCGCAGCCGTCCACGGTGCCGGGGGACCCGCCAATGTGATCGCTGGCGGCCCAGGCCCGAACATCGCGTTCGCCATAGGACGGCCGCGCCAGCACCAGCGAGTGGCCGCAGCCATCGGCGGCAATCGGCCAGGGAGGCGCCCCTTCGTAATTGACTTCGAGCAGCAGGGCGCCGGTCTGGTTGCGCAGGCGCACGGTGCCGGCGTCGTCGGGCAGGTTGTTGGTCACGGCGCCGTCCCAAGGCCCGTACACCTGGTTCAAGCCGGGGTAAGCCGCCATCATGTCGGCAGGGTTGCGCGCCACGACGACGATGCCGCCGCCGGGGATCACGGTGCCGGCGGGGAAGGTGTAGTCGACGCTGCCGGCCATGCGCCAGCCACCGATGTCCTGGAGGATGGGCTGGGCGTTGAGCAGTTCGATGAACTCGAGCTGGGTGTTGGGATCGGTGCGGGGATGATACATGATTTCCGAGATGATCATGCCGGTGCCGCGCGAACAGGGTCCCGGCGGCTCGACGGGGAGCGTGACCGTCCCGATGACGCCGCCGGTGACGTCCTTGGACTCGGCGAATCGGACGGTCACCGTCTGCCCTGCCACCCCGCTGGCTCCCGCCAACCCCACCAACATGGGCCGGACGGCGCCGGAGAGCGTGACGGTCCCCAGTTGCGCCCAGAGATGGCCGTCGGGGCTGACGTAGCCGGTGAACATGTCGCCGGCGCGCTTGAGGCGCAGCCAGGTGTTGGGGTGATTGGCGGGGAAGGAACCGACCTGGGTGGTGGCGCCGTTGAGCGTCGAGCGCGAGGCGAAATAGCAGCCGAGGATGCTGGGGGTGGCAAACACGGCGGCGTAACGGCTGCCGGTGGCGGCGGACTCGCGCGCCATGAGGCCACCCTGGGCCCAGGGATCGGTGGTGCCAAGCCCGGCGATGCGGATTTGGATGTCGAAGTCGTTGCTCGTGGGCACCGCCAGCAGGGTGAACTGGTCGCGGGCGCCGGCGGCGTTGGTGCCGCTGGCATTGAGGATGATGGTGCCGTTGGCGGTGCTGAACGTGCCCTCGGGGCTGGGACTGCCGACGCTGTATTGGGTGTAATCGACGACCGTGAAGGTCAGATTCGTCGGGGCCATGGTCTGCCCCAGCGAGTCCCCCACGCCGCTGACGGCGAGGGTGTGCGTGACGGCGGGGGCGATGTAGGCGGTGTCGAGCTGGACGGTGGATTCGGAGGCCAGCAACACGGCGCCCAAGACTGCAACGCTTCCGCCATCGATGACGTAGTTGGCCGCGTCGGTCGCCGACGCGGCGGTTACCTGCTTCGAAAACATAACCGTGAGCCGGTTCGTCGATCCAGACACGTCCAACACCCGCGGCGGGGCGGGATCGGTCACGGTGATCGGGACCGGTTCGGTGGCGCCCTGGCCGGCCGTATTGTCGGTGGCGACGGCTGTCAGCAGGTAGTTCCCGGCGGTGGCATTGGTCCACACGATGCCATAGGGCGCGGTCGAGTCCTCGCCAATCTTGTCGCCGTTGGCGAAAAATTCGACGAGAGCGACGAAGCCGTCAACGTCCGCAGCCGTGGCGGTGACGGGGATGCTGGCGGGGACGTTGAACACCTGGTTGGAGGCGGGGGCGGTGAGGACGACGCTCGGCGCGACGTTGCCGGTCATGCCGAAATCCATGACGATGTCGGAGCTGGTGGCGCTGCCCTGGTGGATCTCGATGGCGACAATGTTCGTGCCGGGCACGAGCACGCTCGTGGGGACGGTCCGTTGGGTCCAACTATACGTGGACGCACCGTTGGCCAGGGTCGAGTAACTGATGACCGTGGGCGCCGCGGGCAGGTTGATTCGCCACACCTCGGCACCATTGAGGTATACCACCGCGCCGTCATCGTAGATCAGGTTCAATTCAATGCTGCCGTACAGGCAAGGATCCTCGACGACGACCGTCTTGCGGAAATACGTGGTCGGGTACTTGGCGGAGGCGTTCCCGCCGTAGCTGACGGTTGTGGCGATCGTGTAGCTGGTGCCGTAGCCGAGCGGGGCATTGCCCGAGGCCCAGCCCGCGTCGTTGAACGCCAGATTGGTCCAGCCCGCCCCCTGGTCCACCCCGGTGTCCAGGTATTTCCAAGCGGCGCCGGTGGGGATGAGGGTGGATTGGGCGTGAGCCGCCAGGGCGGCGACCGCCAGGACGATCCCGGCAAGAACGGATTTCCGAAGCGCGTGCGTTTGCATAACAAGCATGAATGGCTGCAATTCTGTGACCATCACGGACCAACACCATGGGGCCGCGAGCGGTAATGGGCTTGAACAACGCATCAGATTGTTACTCCTTGGGAACCTGTGCGAATCGACGCAGCCGACGGCAGGCACAACCCGCCCCCGTGACAAAGGCCACACACATGAAGGCCATGTCCATCGCTGAATGCACCAAGCAAACCACAATTTGCCGCAAAATGCAAACAGCCTTTTGGCGCCCCTCCGCCGCGGGGCGCAACTCATGGTTTCGGGACGTCGCGGAGCGACGCACGCCGGTAGCCGTGGGTTTTAACCCACGGACGGCATGGCCGCGCGAG
>JAFGQR010000069.1 GCA_016935555.1 Verrucomicrobiota bacterium | reverse complement strand
TGTCCCCACCCCGGGACGGTCATCGCGCCCAACTCATCCAGTGTTTCTCTGCGTTCTTTGCGTTCTTTGCGGTTCATACCCGGCCCCGCCCCGCGCGCTCCAGCCCAACGCCTAAAGTGAGCGATGGCGGCGGCCCACGATGCATGAACTCGCAAAAGTCGTCCGCCCGCCGCCATTCGCTCGACTGACTGGTTGGCCTATTTTCAAAGCAACCGAACAAACTCGTCCACGCTCAGGTCGATCTGACGGAGAACTGCCCTCAAAGTGCCACGATCCAACTCGCGATGCGCGGGCACTACCGTCTGGGCGAACGGATCGTCCCTTCGCATGATGATGTGGCTTCCATGCAGGCGGCGAATCCGGAATCCCACCTTTTGCAGGGCCGCCGCGACCTGCTGCCCTGAAACACTCGGCAGCTTGCTCATACTGCCAGCAAGAGTGCATCAAGCTTGTCCTCCGGTACAGGAAGACCATCTTCCTTGAGCACCAGGATATACCCCTCGATCGCCTCTTTGATATTGCGAATCGCTTCCTCCCGAGTCGTCCCCTGCGACACGCAGCCCGGCAAGCTCGGGCATTCCGCAATCCAGTAGCTGTCCTCACCCGCATGTATCAAAACCTGTCTCATGCCCGAATCCTACCGGCACAAACTTTTGGGGTCAAGATGTGCGAGAATCCGGGGAATCCGCCCGCAAGAGGCCAACGCCAAGGCCAGCGACCCGGCACCGTTGGCCCGTGAAACCAAGGCCAATGAGCAGCGCTGGGCCGGGTTCGCTGCGCCGAATGGTTCGCCATGATCAGTTGTCCTCGTCTGAGGTAAGACGGCGGATGATTCGTCGGGCGAGGATCTCGTTAATCTCCCGGTGTCGCGGAACAGGCTCCGATCTCCCCGTTGTCGGGTTGTGGAAGATGTCGTGCTTGCCACCGTGCCGAATGAGAATGCAGCCTGACTCCTCCAATCGCCTGACAAGTTCAAGTCGCTTCACGCGACCTCCAACTCCTCGACTTTCCTGATTCCGGGAATCTGCTCAGAGCTGAAGGTCTGGAACAGATCCCGCAAATGTTCCTTCAAATCATCCAGGTTCTCGCCTTGGGTCCAATGGTCCGGATAATCGTTCAAGTAACCTAAGTAGCGGCCATCGGTTTCCTTCCAGTATGTGAAGCGCGCTTTCATGCAATGAACCCTCTCAGATCGCGAGCGATATGGCGAGTCGCTATTTCCGCCCAACGCCAAGGCCAGCGACCCGGCAGCGACGGCCCGCGAAGGCCAGGCCAATGACTGGCGCTACGCCGGGTTCGCTGCGCCGCCTGGTTGGGCTTTCGTGTCTTCATGGTTCCTCAGAGGCCAGCAGCCGTACTGACCTCACGCCGGCACCCTGACACCTCGCAGACGAAGTGAAGGCAGAAATATGCCGGGCAGAAAAATTATCTCCCATCTTTCTGCCCGCCATCTTTCTGCCTTCTTTCGGGGCGTCATCGTGGTCGCCCAGGACCGAGACCGACATGGAACACACCACACAAAGAACGCATAGAACACAAAGAACCGATCCGCTCTTCACGCCCTGTGCCCTGTGCCCCACTCGCGCCCGCATCTTCAGGCGTTTCTTTGTGTTCTTTGCGTTCTTTGCGGTTCATACCCCTCCCCGCCACGCGTGCTGCAGGCCACCAGTATATTAGGCAGACGAGACTGATCGGCGACAGACAGACGCTGCCTATCACCATATTGTTCGCCTGGTAAAGCAGAGGAGCTGTCCGAGTATTCCATGGCAGTCTTCGAATCTGTCTGAGCAGCAGGCCGGGGAGTTCTCATGGTTGATGGGGAGCGATGCAGGTCATATCTTGGATCTTGGCATTTGACCTTGCACGCGGGAGCGGGGCGGGTGCGGGTGGCGGCGGGGGACCCGCGTGGCGTGCGGGTTTTGAGCCGGGATGCCCCGGGTCAGGGCGGGGGCTGGGAGGAGGGGCGGCGTGGCCGAAGGCTACGATGCGGATGGCCCCTGGGAGACTGGCGTGGCCATGCGCCGGAAGACGAGGGCGGCGGCGCCGACCAGTCCCGCGTCGTTGCCCAGGGCTGCGCGGGCGACGGTGACGCCGGAGCGCGTGAACTGGGTGGCGTGGCGCAGTTGTGCGTCGATGGCGGTGGCGAACAGGCTGAAGTGCTGGTTCATGATGCCGCCGCCCAGCACGAGTCGCTTCGGGAGGAACGTGTGAAACAGGGTCCAGGCTGCGGTGGCGGCGGCATGTCGCGCGCGCTCGACAATATGGCGGGCAGCGTCGTGGCCCCGGGTGGCGGCTGCAAAGACGGCGGGGGCATCCGGCAGTCCTGCCGTCTGGCCGGCCTTGCCGATGGCGGTGCCGGAGGCCAGGGATTCAAGGCAGCCGCGGGTGCCGCAGTAGCATGGGGGTCCGGCGGGGTCGACCGGCACGTGGCCGAGTTCGGGGTGTTCACCATCGGCGCCGCGGTAGATTTCGCCCCCGGCAATGACTCCGCCGCCGATGCCGGTGCCGAAGGTGAGCATGACGACGGGGTCAAGGCCCTGTGCGGCTCCGCGCCAGCATTCGCCCAGCGCGGCCGCGTCGGCGTCGTTTTCGAGCCACACGGGGACGCCGAACCGCTGGCGCAGTGGGGAGACGACATCGCACCGGTTCCACCCGGCGAGGGTAAAGGGGTTGTTGATGAGGCCAGCGGCGGGATCGACGGGTCCGGCGCAGCCGATGCCCACGCCTGCGAGGTCGGAGGGCGCGCAGCCGGCTTGCTGCAGCAGGCGATCGACGGCTTGGGCGAGGCGCGCGACGGCCCTGGGGAAGCCCTGCTCCGCCTCGGTGGGCAGGGTGGCGCGGGCGAGGATGGTTCCGTGGGCGTTGACGGTGGCGGCGGCTATTTTAGTGCCGCCGATATCGATGCCGATGGCTTTGGGTGACGGGTTCACTGGTGGTGGGGGCGAACTTCTGAAGGCCGGGGCATGGGAGTTTACGGCGTTGGCCAAGGGCGTCGGGCGTGTGGAGTTGCCGCGCGTGGCGTCTGGGGGGTGGGGGCACGCACAGGCGGGATGGGTCGGGGGCTGGACATGTCGAGGTTCGGGTGACGTGTAGCGCGGCATCGAGCGTCAAGGCAAGCTCAACCGCACGGGTTTCACTGCGCGCTCCGGCTGGGGCGGCGGGGCCGGGGCAGCGAGTCTGGGCGGCGCGGGGGGCGATTCCTGCCTGGGGGGACGAGGGGCGTGCGGCCGGCTGGCGGCTGCGCGCGGCTCACGGGTTCAGGACGGTGCGGTAGAATTCCCGGGGCGGCGTATTGGTGAGGTCGCGGGTGCGCAGCAGGTAGAGTGTGCCCGAGGGGTCGAAGAGTTCGAGTGTGGCGTTGTTGATCCAGGCCTCGGGAGCGAGGTTGGTGCAGGATTGGAATTTGAAATACTGGTCCGGCTCGCCGCCGAAGAGAAACAATTCGTAGGAGGTGGGGATGGGGGTGCCTCCGATGCCTGGGAGGGGGGTGTTGGTGGCCACGCTGCGGTGGTAGCCGAGGAAGTTGACGGGCGAGGTGCGGGGGAGCACCGGATTGCGGAGCAGGAGGCCTTCGATGCCGGCGACGGAGAGCTGGCCTTCCCAGGCGGCCGCGGCGAAGATGGACTTGATGGTGGGGGTTCGAACGGGGGTCCAGGTGTCGAGGTTGGTGCTGGCGAGGACCGTGCCTTGATTGCCGACCACGTACCAGACGCCATCCACGAAGGTGACGTCGTTGAGCCGGGCGGTGGTGCCGCTGGTGCGAAGGGTCCAGTTGGAGCCGTCGGGGTCTGCGGTGCAGATGGTGCCGTCTTGGCCGACAACGACGAGGCGGTTTCCGGCGCAGCGGGCTCGGTAGAGCCAGTTGGTGGTGGCGAGGGAGACGGGGGACCATGTGACGGCGTCGGGGCCTGCGCGCAGCAGGGTGCCGTGGTCGCCGGTGGCGATCCAGCCTTCGGGCAAAGCAACCACGCTGGAGAGGAAGTTTGTGGTGGGCGTGGTTTGGGCGGTCCAGTTGGAGCCATCGGGGCTGGTATAGATGCTGCCACGGGCACCGGAGAGGACGAAGCGGTTGCTCAGGGCGGCGACGCCCTGGAGGTTGTTGGAGGTGAACGGGGGCAGGGGGGACCAGACGACGCCGAGGGTATTGAAGGTGGTGTTGGTGATGACGAGGTTGGTGCCGACGAGGTTGGTGACGGTGAGGTTGGTCAGGCCGGCGCGGCTGATGAAGACCTGGCCGGCGTTGCCGGCGGCCAGCAGGAGATTGGTGGTTCCTCCCACGCCAAGCAGCACGGTGTTGGTGGTCGGTCCAGGCACAACCTCTCTGGCCCATAGAACACCGTCGAGGCTGGTGAGTATGGTGGCCAGGTCGCCCACGGCGACGTGGAGGCTGTTCTGGACGGTCAAGTCCCAGAGCCAGGCGTGGGAGGAAAAGGGGAGCGGTTGCCAGGCGTAGAGGCTGGCGTTGTTGGTTCGGCTGCCTTCGAGAAGCATGCCGGTGCGGCCCGCAACGAGGAAGGCGTTGGTGGCGCCCCAGGCGGACAGGTAGGTCCACGCCGGGGGGGCATTGGTGGGGAGACTGGTGATGTGATTGGTCCACGTGGATTCGCCGGCGGCCTGGAAGCGGATTTCCTGGTCGCCGACCAGAAGGGTGCCGGTATCATTGACGGCGACGTCGAAGAGGTTGTTTGTCGTGCCGCTGGCAAGGGAGGTCCAGCCGGAGCTTCCCTGGGCGCTGGCCAGCGCCAGCGCGGCGCCTCCGTCGCCGACGGTGATGAACTGGCCGCTGGTGCCGTTGCCGAGGTAGCGGATGCGGTTGAGATGGTTGGTGGTGCTGACGGCGACATGGTTCCAGGTGGTGCCGCTTGTGCTGCGCCGCACGGTGCCGTTTTCGCCGACGGCGACGAAGGCGCCGTTGCCGAAGGCCACGCCGCGCAGCCATTCCGCGGTGCCGGAGGCGGCCTGGGTCCAGTTCGTGCCGTCGGTGGTGGTGTAGATCGAGCCGTTGTCGCCCACCGCCACGGCGCGTTGCGTCGAGGCCGCCACGCCTTCGAACCAATCCGTGGTGGCGGGGGAGAGCACGGCGCGCTGAAACACTTTGCCGTCGTCGGACCAGAGGATGCAGCCGTTTTCGCCCACGGCAATGAAGCGCAGGCCGAACAGGGTGACGCTGCGCAGGTAATTGCTGACGCCCGTGATGGCGGGGGCCCAGCGTCCGCCGTCCCACTGCACATACAGGGTGCCTGCGTCGCCGACTTCGACGGCTAAATCGCCGCTGACGAGGAGGTCGAACACGTTGTTGCCGTGCGGCAGCGGGTTGGACCAGCGCCAGCGGTCCGGGTTGAGTTCGGCTGCCGCGCAGGCAACGGCGGCGCAGGCGAGCAGGATCACGAGGGCGGCGTTCCTCACGGCGGAGGGGGACATCGGCCGGGGTTTGGAGGTGCGGGGCAGTTCGCGGGTCCGGCAGGGGTGCCGGGGCTGATGTATTGACTTGCGGGCTGTGGCGGCCGGTTGCGGGGGGGTGGCGGAAGCGGGGTGGGGCATTGGACGCGGCACGGGAAGCAGCGGGGTTGTGGGAGGGAGGTTGTGCCGGTGGCGCCCCTGGGGGGTTGGGCGGCGGGAGGCGGGTTGCGGGCCGCAAGTCATAACGGGGCAGGTGGTGATGGGGGCAAAAAAAACCTCCAAGCTGCGGGAAGCGACTTGGAGGTTATGATGGGCTAACAATGTTGGGTGTCAACGATGCGGCATTAGTCGGCCTTGCGGACGCGATCGCGGCTCTGTTCGCGGGCCTGCTCCATCAATTCCTGGTGGTCGGGCAGGCAGTCGCGCAGTTCGCGGAGGCGCTCGCGGAGCTGTTCACGGTCGCGGGCTTGTTCTTTGATGCACTCGCGGAGCTGTTCGCGGAGCTGTTCGCGCTCCTCGTCGGTGGCGCCAACCATTTCCTTTTTCAGCTCCCGTTTTTGGGCCTGATATTTCTCGCGGGCCTGTTTCATTTCCTGGACGGCCTTCTGGACGTCTTCCGGCATGCCTTTGCGCACGCGGCTCTGTTGCTGTTCGAGGTCCGGGCTGCAATCCTGGAGGCGGTCCCGGTCGCGCTGGCGGATTTGGTCGCCGACTTGGTCGCCGACGCCGCCCGGGGTGCCATCTTGGGCGAGGAGGACGGAGGCGCTGCAACCGAGGGTCAGGGCGACGAGGATCGTTGTCAGTTTGCTTTGTTTCATACGTATCTTTCTTGGTTCTTTCTCGACGGTCATCTATGCGGGAACTTGCTACTGCAGTTGCCGTGCCAAACGTGGAATGCGTGAAAAGCCCTGGAATTCGGGGTTTTCCCGGGAGCGGTTCATGGGTGCGGCAAGGCTCTGGGCGGCAGCGCCCGGTTCAATCGGATAAGGACTGGGCGGCAGCGCCCGGCCGGGTTTGCTTGGCCGTGGGCTCCGGGGTTTCGCTCAGGGCGGCGCGGGGGATGGCCAGTTCGAATCGGCAACCGTGTCCCGGGGCATCGATGAGTTCGAGGGTTGCGCCCAGGTAATTGGCGAGTTGTTTGCAGATGGCGAGTCCGATGCCGCTGCCGCCGTCGCGGGTGGATTTGCAGGGCAAAAAGAGGCTGGGTCGGAGGTGGGGGGGGAAGCCGGGGCCCTGGTCTTGAACCTGGCAGCGGAGCCAATCCGGTTCGGAGGCGAGGGTGAGTTTGACTTGTTTGCCCGGGGGGGTGGCTTGAAGGGCGTTTTCGACCAGGTTGACGAGGATGAGGCTGATGAGGTTGGCGGCGCGGCTGGGGAGAGGGTCGGCGAGGTCCGCGTGGACGACCAGCTCGGCCTGTCGGTTTTGGGCGAGGGGGGCGACGCGGTCGCGCACGCGGGCGGCGAGTTCATTGGCGTTGACGGCGTAGGCGGGGCCGCCGCGGGCGTCGGACAGCACTTCGACGGTTTGTTCGACGAGGGACTGCATGCGGCGGGCGGCGGCGAGGGCATCTTGCCAGTCTTCCTGTTGGAGCTCGCCGTCGGGGCCGCTATGGACGAATTGGGAGAGGCTGGCGAGGGGGTTTTTGAGGCCGTGCATGAGGTGGGCCGAGACGGCGCCGAGGGCGGAGGTGCGGGCGGCGAGGGCGAGTTCCTCGTTGGCGCGCTGGAGGCGTTCGCTGCGGTGGGTGACGTCGCGGGTGAGACGTTCCATTTTGCGGAATGCGGGCCAGAGCATGGAGGTGAGCAAGCCGCCGGCGACGACGAAGGCGAGGCCGGCCAGGGCGGCGAGGTATTGATCGAGTCGTGCGTATTCGCCGGCGATGCCGTGGCCTTCCACGATGAACTGGGCGGCGCCGGCGAGTCGTTCCGTGTCGCGCCGATGGAGCGGGACGGTGATTTCGAGTGTGGGCACGCGCGCGATGGGTCCTTCGGCAAACTGGGGCAGGTAGATGAACACGTCGCTGAGGGGAGTGGCGGGGTGGAATCGGCTGTGGGGTTTGAACCGGCGCACGGCGTTCAAGGGGGCGTCGTCAAGGGGGGTGGGCAGGACGGTGGCGGGGAACGAGTCGGTGAACTGCCCGCCGGGGTCGAAGAACCGGATGCCGATGACGCCCTTGAGGCGGGAGGCGAGGATGGCGGCGTCGAAGCCGATTTGCTCGTCGCTTTCCGGGGGGGCATCCGGCTCGCCGGTGCGGGCGTCGAGTTGTTGCATGAGGGTGGTGGCGTAGAGGGCCTCGGCGTCGCGCTGGATGATTTGCTGGCGCACGAGGGTGCGGACGAAGCATCCGCCGGCCAGGATGGTGAGGGCCAGGACGAGCAGGGCGAGGGTGACGCCGAGGGCGAAGGCGCGCCGTGTGCGCGGGGTGAGTCGTTCGAGAGGGGGGGGTGGGTTCATGGGCTTTCGAATTCGACCCCCATGCCGGCGGTGGCGATCCAGTCGTCGTATTCGTCGAGCGGGTCGTTGCTGACGCTCCATTCCCGTTCGGCGGCCGCGTAGAGGAGCCAGTGTCTGCCCAGGCGCCGTTCCAGGCGCAGGTGCAGGGCGTAGTAGGCGCGGTCCCGGTGTTCGTTTCCGATGCGTTGCACGGCGTACCGGTACCAGCCCATGCGCGCCTGGCCTGTGACCTCCCAGCCAAGGTGGCTCCATCGCACCTGCTGGGAGACCTGGAGACGGTCGTAGTCGAAGTAGCCGGAGCCGTTGTCCCGGTTGAGCAACAAGCCGGCCCGGGTGACGGTGCGCCAATGGCGGGGCGCGTCCCAGTAATGGCGCCACTGGCCTGCGACTTCGTGCTGCCAGTAGACCAGGCTCGTGTCCGGCCGCAGGATGCCTTGCGAATCGTATTGGGACCGCGTGTCGTAGAAGCGATGTCGCGACTGGTAGCCCACGGAGACTTCGGCATGGCGCGCGTAGCGGCGGGCAAGGCTCAGGCGGCCGGCGCCTTCCCAGTAGTCATCCAGGTCGGCCGCGTAAAACTGCCGGTTCAGGGTGCCCTCCAGCGTGACGGCCCAGCCCCGTCCCAGGCTGTGCTGCCAGTGCGGCCGGAACAGAATGTCGTGTCCTTCGACCAGCACGCGCCGCAGGTCGGCCTCGGTTTCCGAGACGTCGAGGATTTGGTTTTGGTAAAGATACTGCAGGAGGCCGCCGATCCGGTCTCGGGGGCCGACGGGTTCCTGGACCTGGGCGGTGCCGGAGAAGACTTGTTCCTTGGGCACGGAGGGCGAGTCGAAATAGCGGGTGTCCTCCCCCAGGAGGAAGAAGGTCCACTGGGAGCCGCGTTCCGAGAGGCGCATGAACGAGACGTCGGCGGCGGCGGCAACAAAGGCGCTGTTTTCCGGCGCCACGCTCGTGAGCAGCACGTTGTCCCGATAGCCGCCGCCTGCCGTGAGGCGGGCGGTAACATCCCACACGGCAAGCGGGGCGCGGGTGGGGACGGGGGCCAGCTGCGCGGCGGAGCCCTCCGGCCCAGCGCAGGTCCAGAGGGCTGCGACGACAGCGCTTCGGCCGAGGCGGCGATGGATTGCTCGGGCGGCCATCGAGGGGTCAGTCCCCGCGGCGGGGGCGGCTTCCCGGCCGCTCCCGCGCCTCATCGATCAGGTCGCCGTGGGACGGCAACTGGTCGCGGAGTTCGCGCAGTTGCTGACGCAGTTCGTCGCGCCATCGGGCTTGGGCGTCGCGCTGGGCCTTGAGTTGTTCGCGGAGAGCCTGCCGCTGGGGTCCGCTGGCCTTGCGCGACGCCTGTTCCAGTTCCCGGCGTGTGTTCAAGTAGGTCTGCCGGGCCTGGGAAAAGTCGCGAACGAACGCCGCGGCATCCTGGGCAGGAAGCGATTCGGTCCGGGCAGGGGGCGGAGGGGGGCCGTCTGTGGGTTGGGGAGGTGGAGGCTGGCCGGTGGCGGCGGCGAAGCCCGGGCAGGCCAGGGTGAGCAGGGCGAGGGTCGGGATGAAGCGGGAGAGGTTCATGGTGAGGCTTTGCGCGTTTCGGGGTGAGGGTTGGCTTTGCGGTCCCCGTAAAGCCGGTAGCGGACGAAGTCGCGCGTGACTCCGAGCAGTCGCGCGGCGCGGGAGAGGTTTTCGCCGGATTGTTTCAAGGCGAGTTGCAGCAGCCGGTTCATGGCATCGTCGAGGACAAAGCCTTGCTCGGGGAATGTGAAGTGCGGATTCAACCAGTCGTCGCCGGTGTTCTGGAGGGTCGCGGCCTTTCCGCCTTCGTCGGGCAGGTGGGCGAAGTCCATGGCTGCGGCGTCTTCGAACACGAGTGCCCGCTCCAGTTCGTGGGCCAGTTCACGCACGTTGCCCGGCCAGCGATAGGCGAGCAGGCGCTGTTGTCCGGCCTCGCCCACCTGACGTGGCGGCAGGCGGTGGCGCCGGCAAATCTGCGCCATCAGGTGTTGGGCCAGGCGCAGCATGTCCGGACCGCGCTCGCGCAGCGGGGGCAGGGCGACGCGGTACAAGTCCAGCCGCTGGCGCAGGTCCTCGCGGAAATCGCCGGCTGCCGCCGCGGCGCGCAGGTCGCGGCTGGTGGCGGCGACGATGCGGACATCGACTTCGATGCGCCGGTTGCCGCCCAGCCGGCGGATGCAGCGGTCTTCGATGGCCGTGAGCACCTTGGCTTGCTGGGGGAGCGACAGGCTGGGCAACTCGTCGAGAAACAAGGTGCCGCCGTGTGCCGCTTCGAACAGGCCCTGGCGGGCCATGCGGGCGTCGGTGAACGCGCCGCGTTCGTGGCCGAACAACTCGGACTCGGCGAGCGTGTCGGGCAGGGCCGAGCAATTGACTTCGACCATTGGCCCGGCGGCTCGGGGCCCATGGCGGTGCAGCCACCGGGCGATGGTGGACTTGCCGCTGCCGGTTTCCCCGGTGACCAGCACCGGCGGCAGCACGGTCTGCATGCGCTGGTCCGCCGCGATGATACGGTCCAGTTGCGCCCGGACGCCGGCCAGGGCCTCTCCGAAGAAGAAGTCGTCCTCGGCGCTGGCCGCCTGGCGGTGTTCCGCTTCGCGCGCCGACTGTCGGGCCTGTCGTGCGCGGCGCATGACGAGCGGCAGGACGGCCGGATCGAAGGGTTTGGCCAGGTAATCGAGCGCTCCCAGACGCATGGCTTCGACCGCGCCTTCGATGCCGCCCTGCGCGGTCATGATCACCACCCCTGTGTTCGATCGGAACGCGCCTTCCCGCAACAAATCCAGGCCCAGGCCGTCCGGCAGGTTCACATCCACCAGCGCGAAATCGAAGTCCAGGTCCGCCACCAGGCGCCGCGCCGCGGCCGTCGTGTCGGCCTGGGTCACGTCGGCCCCCAACCGTTCCAGGTGGGCCGCCAGTTTGCGGCGCAGCATTGGCTCGTCCTCCACCACGAGGACGCTCAACCCGTTCAAGCTGGTCTGGGCATGGTGGCTCATGCGCGAGGGGAGTTTACACTTTCCGCCGCCCGCTGGCCAGCCCGTTTCCCTCTTCGTTCAGGCGTTGCGCCGGCGGGGCGCGCTTGTGAGGCCGGGCTGGGGCGTGTTAGGGTGGGCGGGTGGATGCGACAGACTGGACCGTGCTGGGCGACGAGGCGCTGCTTCAGAAGCGCATCGCCCGGCTCGGGCTTCGTCTCGAGGGTTCCTCGCTGGAGCCGATGATCCGGCAGCTCTACGACGAGCTGACCCAAAAAGGCCTGAGCTTCATGCCGCCCTGTCATCTCGGCGACGAATGGTTTGTGCCCGTGGGGCTGCCGGCGATTTTCGTTCCGTTCTTCCTGGTCCACGACCGGCTGCGGCAGCTGGAGCGTTCGATCATACTCGAGGTGGAGGGGGAGACGCCGGAGTGGTTCATGCGGCTGATCCGGCATGAGGCGGGCCACGCGTATGCGTATGCCTACCAACTCCACCGCCGGCGCACATGGCAGCGCACCTTCGGGCGGACCTCGGCCGAGGAGACGCCCTCGTTCTACCGGCCGCGCCCCTACAGCCGCAGCTTCGTGATTCACCTGGACGACTGGTATGCCCAGAGCCATCCGGACGAGGATTTTGCGGAGACCTTTGCGGTGTGGCTGACGCCGGGGCTGGACTGGCGGACGCAATACGCCGGCTGGAAGGCGCTGCAGAAGCTGGAATATATGGACGAGGTGATGCGCTCGCTGGCCGGCAAGCCGCCGCCTGCGCTGCCCGCCTACCGGGTGGCGGACCACGACTGCCTGGGCGTCAAGCTCAAGACCTATTACGCCCGCAAACGCAAGGCGTATGAACATTCCTTCCCGGATTTTTACGACAACGACCTGCGGCAGCTTTTCGACGGCGGCGCGGAACCGGCGGGGCGGGTGAGGGCGTCGGACTATTTGCGCCGGCACCGCTACCAGCTGACCCACGCCGTCTGCCAGTGGACGAACGAGAACCGCTACCGGGTGGACCAGTTGGTGGCGCGCTTGATCGAGCGCTGCGACACCCTGGGCCTGCACATCAAGGCCTATGATCCCAGGCAAAACCTCCACGTCGCCGCCTACGTGACGACGCTGGTCATGAACCACCTGTTTACCGGCAAATTCAAACGAACCAAGTGATCCTTCCCCCTCCGAGTGAAGACGAACCCGAAACCGAAAGTCCTGGTGCTCTGCGACGCCATCCGGCCGACGCCGCCGGACCATGATTTGGCCGCCTACCTGGCCGGCGACCGGAAGACCGAGGCGGACGTGCTGGCGGCCTTTGGCGAGCTGGGGCACCCGACGGAGCACCTGGTGATCTTCGACGATCTCGAGGCGCTGCGGCGCAAGCTGCAGACCTACCAGCCGGACATCATCTTCAACCTCGCCGACCAGTTCCGGAACAACCGCGCGTTCGACCAGAACATCGTGTCGTTCCTCGAAATGCACGGCCAGCCGTTCACGGGCTGCGGTTCGACCGGTCTGACCCTCTGCAAGCACAAGGCCATCTCGAAGAAAATCCTCGGCTACCACCGCATCCGCGTCCCAGAATTCACCGTGATCCCGCGCGGCCGCCGCGGCGTGCGGCCCCGCCGGCTCAAGTTCCCCATCCTGGTCAAGCCGCTCAAGGAGGAGGCCTCCTACGGCATCGCGCAGGCGTCGTTTGTGGAAACCGACGAGCAGTTCCGCGAGCGTGTGGCCTTCATCCACGACACCCACGACAACGACGCCATCGCCGAGGAATACATCGCCGGACGCGAGCTCTACGTCAGCATCCTCGGGAACCGCCGGCTCGACGTGCTGCCCGTCCGCGAACTCGTGTTCAGGGAGGTCCCGCCCGACGAGCCCCGGATCGCCACCTACCGGGCCAAATGGGACGAGGAATACCGGAAGCGCTGGGGTCTCCAGAACCAGTTCGCCGAAGACCTGGATCCCGTCCTCGCCCGCAATCTCACCCGGACCTGCAAACGCATCTACCGGCTGCTGACCATCGACGGCTACGCGCGCATCGACCTGCGCGTCACGCCCGCCAACCAGATTTTCTTCATCGAGGCCAACCCCAACCCGATCCTCGCCGCCGACGAAGACTTCGCGCAATCGGCGGTCAGGGCCGGCCTGGCGTATCCGCAGCTCATCGAACGCATCGTGCGCCTTGGCCTGCAAGCGGTGCGGGAGTAGACAGCGCCCGCCCGCGAACCGTGAGCACCTGCCGGCGCCCGTGCGCCGATGATGCGTGAAGCGGTCACGCATCGCGCGGGATTCACGTCACCCCGATGGCAGGGCCCACACGGATGGCAGGGCGAAACTCCGTCGAGCCCGAACTTCCTTGGAGCGGCACCGCCCATCCTGGGCCGCCCCGGCGCCGCGCCGTGGCACACGCGCACCTCAAGGGCACAAATCAGGGCTCGACGGCGTTTTGCCCTGCCGGGTTGAGGGGCGCGTCCAGCCTGCTGGCGAGCAGGTCGCGCACCTTCTTCGGGTTGGCTTTGCCGTGGGAGGCCTGCATGACCTGGCCGATGAGGAACCCCATGGCCTTGGCCTGGCCGCGCCGGACATCGGCGATGGCGGCGGGGTGTGCGGCGAGGACCGTCTCGATCAGGGCATCGAGGGCGGAGGGGTCGGAAACTTGGCGGAACCCACGGGCGCCGACGATGGTTTCCGGGGATTCGTCGGTGTCGAAGAGGCGGAGGAGCACGTCGCGCGCGGCGTTGGCATTGATTTCGTCGCGCGACAGCATGCGGAGCAGCGCGGCGAGGCGGGGGGCGGTCACGGGCGACCGGCTGAGCTCCTGGCCGCGTTCCTTGACGGCGGGGAGCAACTGGGTGGCCAGCCAGTGCATGGCCGTGCGCGGCGCGACGCCTTCCCGGGTCAGCGCCTCGAAAAAGCCGGCCACGTCGGCCTCCGCGCTCAGGAAGCCCGCCTCTTCCGGCGTCAGGCCGTGCTGGGCGACCAGGCGCTGCGCGCGCCGGGCGGGCATTTCCGGGAGGCGGGAGCGCATGCGGTCGATCCATTCGCGTGACAATTCGATGACGGGAACGGTGGGATCGGGGACGCAGGGGCCTTCGAACTTGGCGCGCATCGGGAGGGTGACTTTCTTGTCCGGGTCCCAAAGGCGGGTATGGAGGACCACCGGTTCGCCGGCCTGGAGGCAGGCGCTTTGGCGGCTGATTTCATGAACGATGGCGTCCCCGACGTGGCGGATGGAGTTCATGTTTTTGACTTCCACCTTGGTGGCCATCTGCTCCGTGCCGCGCGGGCGCACCGAGATGTTGGCGTCGACGCGCATGGTGCCGTTTTCCATGCTGCAGTCCGAAGAGCCGACCGATCGGACCTGGGTGCGCAGGGCCTTGAGAAATTCCATCGCCTCGTGCGGCGTGCGGAAATCCGGTTCGGTGACGATTTCCACAAGAGGCGCCCCGGCGCGGTTGAAGTCCACCAAACTGACGGGGACGCGACCTTCCATTTCGTGGACCAGTTTTGCGACGTCTTCTTCCATGTGGACATGCCGGATCCGCAGGGTTTTGGGCTTGCCGCTGTCGTCCAGGATGTCGATGCCGCCCCCGCGCGACAGGGGAAGGTGGGCTTGGGACAACTGGTAGCCTTTCGGCAGGTCCGGATAGTAATACACCTTCTGGTCGAAGGCGCTCCTGGGCTGCAGCTCGCCACCCAGCCCCAGACACAACAGCGACGCTTTCTCCAACGCCTCCTGGCTGAACCGGGGAATGGCGCCGGGGAACCACAGGCAAACCGGGCACGTGTTCGCGTTGGGCTCGTCGCCGGGGCGGTTCGGGCAATCGCAGAACATCTTGGTGGCGCAGTTGAGTTCGACGTGGATTTCCAGGCCCACCACCGCTTCGTATTCCATAACCCGTTCCCTCACTTCCGCAAGTTCAACACCTGTTCGCCCAGCGCCAACAGCCGGGCATCGCTCAGCCTCGGCCCCACCAGCTGAATCCCCGAGGACACCGCGCCAGCCGGCGGCGGCAGACCCAACACCGGCTGCCCGACTACATTCGCAAATGCGGTTGCGGCGAACTGCGCATACGTCTCGGCCAGCGATGCCGGCGCGCCCACGCCGGCCCCGTCCGTCGCCGGCAACACCAGAAAGTCCGCTTCGGACGTGAGCCGCGCCGCCTCCGCCAGCAAACGCGCCCGGATGCGGCAGGCGTCCTCGTAGGCGTCGTAGCGTTCGAACTGAAAAAACGCGCCTTGAATGAGGTAGCCCTTCAGCAGCGGACCGAAGGCGGCGCCGCGCGAGAGCAAATACATGTCGTTCCAATTCCTCGCGCCCGGCGCCCGCCGGCCGTAACGGACGGAATCGTACCGCCCGGCGCAGGACGACGCCTCGACCGACCCGATAATCCGGTGTGCCACCGGGAAAAGATCAAAGTCGGGCATCGACAGGTTGCGCAGGGAAAATCCCGCCCGTGCCAGGGCGTCGAGCGACGCCCGAAACCGCCCCTCCTGCTCCGGGGACAAGCCGCGTTGTGCCTCCGTCACCGTCCCGAGCGTCGTGGCCCGCGGGTCCATGGGGCGCGGCGGGAAATCCGGCGTCTCCCCCTCGGGCAGCGAAAAATCCAGTTCGTCCGGTCCGGCGATCGTGTTGAGAATGTCGCGAATGGCATGAAGGTTTTCCGAGAGCAACCCGCAGCATTCCATGGAGGGGATCAGGCCGACGAGGCCGAAGCGCGACACCAGGCCGTAACTGGGCTTGAACCCGCAAACGCCCGCGCGCCAGGCGGCCAGACGGCTCTCGCCCATCAGATCCAACACCAGCTCGGCATCGGCCGCCTGCTGTTGAAGCGCAACACCGGCCTGGCTGCCCCGCAGACCGAACCCGAATTCGCTCATGCGGGTGGCTCCGCAGAGGGTCGCCCCGGCCCGGCGGAGGCGCCGTACGATCGTTGCGTCCTCGAGCGCCGTGAACCCGGCCAGCGCACCCGAGCCGGCGTCGGTCGGCCAGCCCGCCACCGAGAGATTCGGCTGGATCGCGATGCGCACCCCCCGCAACGGGCCGTCTTCGAAAGCGCTGGCGTCGGGATTGCGATGGGCGAATGCTGAATCCATTCGGGGTTCCCTTCATTCGAGGATGTTGGCGACTTGATAATACTGGCCCTTCACCACCGGCGCGCTCCCGAGGAGCTGGCCCGTTTGCGCGAGCGCCGACCGCTTCTGCTCCGTGCCCGGCCGCGTGCGGTTGGCGACGGGAACGACGGTGCGGATGGGGGGGGCGTCGCCCGCGTTGCGGGTTGCCACGGACGCCAGCTCCTCGGCCTGCGCCAGGATCGCTTCCATCGCCGGGCGCTCCCCGGCGGCGATGCCGATGCGCGACACCCAGGACAGACGATCGAGCCTGTCTTTCGTCCCGGGCGTGCCGGGCGGGGCGTGGGGGCCGCCCAGGTTCAACAAGCCCAGCTCGGCCAGTTGCTCGCGCCTCACCCCCGCGGGCGCCCCGGTCAAAGGACAGGCCGCGCTGCGGTTTTTCGGGAAGGCGATCACTTCGCGGATGGACGGGGTTTGGAGAATCATGGAGACGGTGCGGTCCATGCCCAGCGCCAGGCCGCCATGCGGCGGCGCGCCGAAATCGAGCGCTCTCAGGAAAAAGCCGAACCGTTCCCGGGTCTCCTCCTCGGTCAAGCCCAGGGCGGCAAAGATCCTGCCCTGCACGCCACGGTCGTTGATGCGGATGCTGCCGCCGCCCAACTCCTCGCCGTTGACGACCAGGTCGTAGGCGCGCGAGCGCAGCGCCAGCAGGTCGTCGACGTTGGCCGGATCGAAATCGACCCGGTCGGGCGCCGTGAACGGATGATGGCTGGAGGTGACTCCGCCGTCCTCGGTCGGCTCAAACAACGGGAACTCCGTGATCCAGACCGGACAGAATCGACGGGGGTGGATCAGGCCGAGCCGGGCGGCCAGGTGCAGGCGCAGCTGGCCGAGGGCGGACGTCACCACCGCGGGCGAGGGATCGGCGATCATGATCAGCACATCCCCGTCGGCCGCGTCGAAGGCCCGGCGCAACGCGTCCAGTTCGCGGCGGGCGAAGAACTGGACGATGTTGGATTCGAACCTGCCGTCCTGAACGCGCATCCAAGTCATGCCCTTGGCGCCGAACGAGGGCGCAATGTCCTTGGCGTATTCGTTCTGGAGCACATTCTTGCTGAGACGGCCGGACTGGCCTTTGACGTTGAGGCCCATGATGCGGCCGCCGCGCTGCAGCACCTGGCGGAAAATCGAGTAGCGGGTTTGGGAAAACACGGGCGTCACATCGACCAGGCGCAGGTCGAAACGCAGGTCCGGACGGTCCGAGCCGGTCGTGGCGAGGGCCTCCGCGTGGGTCATTCGCGGGAAGGGCCGCGGCAGGGTGATGCCCCCGACATCGAACATGCGCACAGTGAGTTCTTCGATCAGTTCGTAGAGAAATTCCTCGTCGATGAACGACGCCTCCACGTCGAGCTGGGTGAACTCCGGCTGCCGGTTGGGACGCAGATCCTCGTCGCGAAAACAGCGCGCCAGCTGGAAGTAACGTTCCATCCCCCCGATCATCAGCAGCTGTTTGAAAAGCTGCGGCGACTGCGGCAGCGCGTAGAACTTCTCCGGATGCACCCGGCTGGGCACCAGATAGTCCCGCGCCCCCTCGGGAGTGCTCATCGTCAACATCGGCGTCTCCACCTCCACAAAACCCCGCCCATCGAGAAATTCCCGGACACATTGAAACACGCGGTGCCGCGCCACCAGGTTCTCCCGCACCGACGGACGGCGGATGTCCAGATACCGGTACTGAAGCCGCAAATCCTCCGCCACCCCTCCGGCCCCCGCCGAGGGCGCCCCCGCCACCATGGCCTTCTCGGAAATCGCGAACGGCAGCGCGTCCGATGGGGCCAGCACCGACAGCCCCGTGACCATCACCTCGATGAGCCCCGTTTCGATATGGGGGTTTTCCGTGCCGGCAAGCCGCTTGGCGACCTTGCCCTCCACCACCACGCAATACTCGGCCCGCAACCCTCCTGCCCTCTCGCACACGTCCGCCGCCGCAACCTCGGGGCTGAACACAATCTGCACCAGGCCGCTGCGGTCGCGCAGATGGACGAACAACAGGCCGCCGTGATCCCGGAAGGCGTCCACCCAGCCCGCCAGAAACACCTCGCGGCCCACATCATCCGGCGTCAGCCGCCCGCAAAACACGCGTCGGGAAAATTGCATGGGTTGAGCTTTGTCAGTTCAAACGATTCGGCACCGGTTGGCATGGGCAACACATTCGTGGTGCGCGCAGTATGCACACCCCACCGCGCGTTTCAAGGCCTTGGACGTTGGATGTTGTCTGTTGGGCGTTGGACGTTGGGCGTTGGACGTTGGACGTTGAGCGTTGGACGTTGAGCGTTGAGCGTTGGACGTTGAGCGTTGAGCGTTGGACGTTGAGCGTTGAGCGTTGAGCGTTGGACGTTGAGCGTTGGACGTTGAGCGTTGAGCGTTGAGCGT
>JAFGQR010000068.1 GCA_016935555.1 Verrucomicrobiota bacterium | reverse complement strand
TCAAAACCGCGCAGCGGTTTTGTAGAGCGAGCCGCGCGCAGACCCACGGCCCTCTCGATGAACACCCACGGTTTGTGGCTCCTGCGCCCCCTCGAACAGTCTGAGCCTGCGGCTCGCTGGCTATTCCAGCCGCCACTCGAGCACACCAGCCGAGAAATCGGGTTGCAGCTTCACTTCGAGACGAAGAGCGGTGGTGGTGACCGGGTTAAAGGCGACGTGGTTGAACGCGTTGAGCTGCGTGCTGCAGACGGTCGAGGTCTCGACCGGTTTCCACGCCTCGCCCTCACGATACAAAACCCGCCACGAGGCAGGCACGCGGCACCCCCCACGGCCGGTGTCGTCAAACCAATACACCCCGCAGCCGGACACCGTGGTCGACTTCGTGAAATCGCGCTCGACCCATTCGGTGGTACCCTTCCGGGGCCAAAACGTGAACCGCGGAATCTCATGGTCGCCCGAATGCCTCGGCAGCTTGCCGTCGAAACACGCCTCCACCGTGTCGGCACCCCAACAATGCGACGCGGACCATGGTTCGGGCTTGCCGCGGAACCAGACGGTCATCTCGTTGGGGCCGCGGTGGCACCAGGCATGATACGGGATGAGGGTCAGCGGCGCGCCATCCCCGGGGATCATCGTCACGGTCACCACCCCGTTCAACACACCCGGCTGCGGCCGCGCCTCGAAACGAACGTCGGGAGAGACAACGCGCCTGATCAGGGGGCCGGCGTTGTCCGCGCCTTCGGCGCAAAACACGATCGGCCCGCGCTCGACCGCGAACTGGTCCCGGCAGTCCCGGACCGCCGGGTGGGCGACGATGCGGCGGACAGGCATGGACAGATCGAGCGCCACGGTGTCCCCGGCCCGCCATGCCCGCCGAATGGGCGCGAAGCCCTTCGCCAGCACGAGAGGAACGGCAGTCCCGTTAACGGCAAGTTTGACCTCCGGCTTCAAACCGTCGTCATACCGGTAAAGCCCGCCGGGGACAACTTCGTTGCGGACCCAGCCTGGGATGCGGAGGTTCAACGTGAACGTGGCGGGTTTGGCGGGATGGAGGATGAGCCGCACCGCGCCGTCCCATGGGTAGCCGGTCTGCTGGGTCAACTCGACGTCGGTGCCGGCAGCCCTGACCTTCGCCCTGCCCCCGATGAACAGGTTCACGAAAAGCTCGTCGCCGCGGGTGGCGTACACATAGCCGCCAATGGACGGAACAAAGCGTACGACATTCACCGGGCAGCAGGAACACCCGAACCACTCGCTGCGCTCATAGCCTTTGGCGCTGGCCAGCGGGTTGGGATAAAAAAAGCGGTCCCCGGTGAGGGCGACGCCCGAGAGGAAGCCGTTGTAGATCGTGCGCTCCAGCACGTCGAGATAACAGGCCTCCCCGTGCAGCAGGAACATGCGGTGATTCCAGAGCGCGTTGGCAACAGCCGCGCAGGTTTCGTTGTAGGCCGTGGCGCTCGGCAACTCGTAATCCCCCCCAAACGCCTCGCCGCCGCGGCGCGCCCCGATGCCCCCCGTGAGATAAAGCTTCTTGAACACCACATCCTCCCAGATCCGATCGATGGCTCGGATGTACGTGGCGTCCCCCGTGAGCGCCGCCACGTCCGCCATCCCGCTGTAAAGATACCCGGCGCGCACGGCGTGACCCACCGCCGCGTCCTGCTCGACGACAGGCTCGTGATCCTGAAGGTTCGGGCCGTAAAGACGGTGCGTCTCCGGGCGCCCCCGGATGTCCAGGTAATACTTCGCCAACGCGAGGTACTTCTCCTGTCCGGTCACCCGGTACAGCTTCGCCAGCCCAATCTCGATCTCCTCGTGCCCGGGCGGGTATTGCACCCTGCCGGGGCCGAACGTTTCGCACAGCAGGTTCGCGTTCCTGATCGCCACGTCGAGCAGCGTCTTCTTCCCCGTCGCCTGGAAATGCGCCACGGCGGCTTCGTACAGATGGCCGACATTGTAGAGTTCGTGGCTGCCGATGAGGCTCGACCAGCGCGTCTTGCCCGACATGCCGGGCATCTGTTCCGGAGAAAACAGCCGGCGCGCCGTGTACAGGTAGCCGTCCGGTTCCTGCGCGGCGGCGATCTTGGCGATGAGTGCGTCGAGATACCGGTCGAGTTTCGCATCGGGATGCAGCGCCAGGGAATACGCCGCCCCTTCGATCACCTTGTAAACGTCCGAGTCGTCGAATGGAATCCCCTTGAACGCCCCCGGCATCAGGCCGCCTGCCTTCGCGAAGTTGTCGATCCGGCCCGTTTCCTCGCACTTCTGAAATGCATACCAAACAGTCCGCACCCGGTTCGTCTCGAGTCGCCGCGCCCAGAACCCGTCTTCAATCCGGACGTCGGTGAACGGAACCGGCCGCACCGGGTAATCGCCCGGCGCGGCGACCGCCGCGGTCAGGGTCGAGGCAAGGAACAGGCTGGACCAAATCGTCGCGTTCATGGCCTGTGGATAGCGCAGACCATCGAGCGGGTCGAGCCCTTTGAGCGTGGGTCAGCCCTCAAAACAACATCTTACTGCGTTTTGCGAGATCGCTCATCGGTTGGACCTGAGAACCGGAAGAACGATGCGCGCGCGGAAGCGGCAGCGCGGATGAGGAATCGAGCCGATGGCACACCGGATCGCCAAGTGTTATTTCGAGGGTGACCCGTCGGATCTTGCCTTGCCCGAGGAGATTCCGTAGGGTTCCCGGATGCGATTTAACAACAACAGCCATCGTGGCAGGCGTCTGCTGTTGGCCGTGGGGGTGTTGTTAGCCACCGTCCCCCTACCGGCCCACGAAACCAACCTCTTCTCCGCGGGCGTCCGAGCCGGGGTGTCTTCCAGTAACAATTCCATCTGGCAATACGAGGGATTTCTCAATCGCGACCTGCCCTGGGTTTGGAGCCTGGGCCGCCAGTGGCGCCTGTGGCCGCGGCTTGAGCTGACCTCCGGCACGCTGGTGCGCTCAGATGAGTTCGGGTATGTCGGCTCGCTGGGGCCGAGCCTGGTCATCGGGCAGGGCGCGCTGCCGGTGTCCGCCAACATCGGCTGCCGGCCGACGGGCCTGAGCCGATACACCTTCGGCGAGCGCGACCTGGGAATTCGCTTTCAGATCACCAGCCATGTGGGGATGGACTGGCGGGTGCATGCGCGATGGGAAGTGGGCTACCGGTTCCAGCACATGTCCAATGGAGGCATGGCCAAACCCAATCCCGGCCTGAACGTGCACTTCGTCAGCGCGGCATTCCGATTCTAAGTCGCGCCCGACGGTGTCGCGGCGACTGCGGTCACGGGCGCCCAACCGCATCCCTGGCGTCCATCAGCGCTTGCAGGTTTTCGGCGGGCGTTTCCACCGCCAGGGTGCAGCCCGAACTGAGCACATGCCGGTCATGGCCTGCGGCGGCCATGGCCTGCAGGAACGCGCGCGCCGCACGCGACACATCGGCCGGGGAACCCTGGGCGAGGACGGCGACGGGGTCGAGGTTGCCCCAGATGGTCACATGCCGGGGAACGAGCCGGCACGCAAGCGTCATGTCGACTTGGTGATCCAATTCCAGCACATCGGCGCCTGAGGCTGCCATGTCCGGGAGGATCGGGGTGGTGTTGCCGCAGATGTGGAGGGAGACGGGCCGCCGGGTTCGCGTTTTGAGCGCGGCGATCACGCGCTGCTCGAATGGCAGGGCCACCTGGCCGTAGAGCGCGGGCCCCAGCAGGCCCGCCGGCGAATCCCCCCCGCTGAGCAAGTCGGCGCCGGCCTCGGCCAGCGCCTGCCCGTAAGCCACCACGTGGTCAACGCAGCGGGCCATCAACGCTTCCACCCGCGACCGGTCGTCAGCCAGCCCGAGCATGGCCTGTTCGAGGCCCATAAGCGCGCACGCCAGCGAAAAGGGGTATTGGTCGAAGCAGCCGACGAGGAACACGTCGCGGCCAAGGACGGCATGCAGGCGGCGCATGGCTTGGAGCATCAATGGACATCGGCCCCGGCTGTAAGGATCGGGCGGCGGCAGCCGGTCGATGTCCGCCGCGGTGATTACGCGCGGCCCGCCGGCGCCCGCCATGGGCTGATCCGGCCCGGGAAAGGCAACGGGCGCCCCCATCGCCTGCGCCGTCACCCACGTGTCCGCCGAAAGCCATACCGCGTCCGGTCGGAACCGCTCGTAATACCGAAGGACGCAATCGGCCAACACGTTGGGGTTCAATGTGTAATCGCACAACGACACCCCGGCAAGCCGGGCGCAGTAATGCACCGCCAGCGGCCCCACAACCGGGCGGCACACCTTCTGCCCCGCAAGCACGCGCCGCATGCGTTCGCGGGAGGCACATTCAGATGACAGGCCGCCTGAAGGGTTCATAGGACGATTGCGCGAGCCAGGTTTGCTCCCGGCTGTTGAGGGCCATCACTCGCACAGCTTGCATGGCAACGTGTTACACACCCGCAGCCTTCGGCACAAGCCGCAATTGGCCCGACCCGCAACAGCCCCTCCCCCAACCCAAAGCCGCCCGGAATCATGAACCGTGCATTGCGCTTGTCGCGTTCGCCGTCGGCAATGCATACTGCCGCCGATGAACTGCAGCCTGTTTGATCTGACGGGCAAGGCGGCCTTGGTCACCGGCGGAAGCCGCGGCCTCGGCAAGGCCATGGCCCGCGTTCTGGCCCAGGCCGGCGCCGATGTCTTCCTGTGCAGCCGCCACCCCGACGAATTGCGGCAGGCCGCCGCCGAGATCCGCCAGGAAACCGGCCGCCGCGCCGAATGCGCGGTTTCGGACATGACGCGTCGGGACGACGTGCAGCGGCTGGCGGGGCAGGCGATCGAGGCGCTGGACAAAATCGACATTCTGGTGAACAACGCCGGCCAAAATGCGCCCCAGCCGATCGACCAGGTCGACGACGCCACCTGGGATCGGCTGGTGGAATTGAACCTGACCAGCTGCATGGCCCTGACGCGCGCCCTGGTCCCCGGCATGAAGGCCCGCCGCTGGGGGCGCGTCATTCACATTTCCTCCATCATGGGCTTGGCCAGCACCGCCGGACGCAACGCCTATTCGGCAACCAAGGCGGGGCTGATCGGCCTGGCCCAGGCTAGTGCCCTCGATCTGGGGCCGTTCAACATCACCGTCAACTGCCTTGCCCCAGGCCCATTCGCCACCGAAATGCCGATGTCCATCCTCACCCAGGCCCAGCAGGACGCCCTGGCCGCCCGCACAGCCCTGGGACGCTGGGCCCGGCCCGAGGAACTGATGGGGCCGGCGCTGCTGCTCGCCAGCGAAGCGGGCAGTTACATCACCGGCACCGTGCTGCTTGTGGATGGCGGCGCGCTGGCACGCGTGTTTTGACCGATAACCACCGGCCACAATGAGTCCCGGAACCCCATTTGAACCAGGGAGCGCTTTCGTGCCAACAGCGCCCACGCCAAAACCGCTTGGCGAGGCGCGGCCTCACCCCATTTCGACGCGCGGGCGGCAGCGAGACGTGACTGGTGAATGGGCGCGGATTGGAATCGTCCAGCGCCCCGCTCGGCAACACCGCTTCGCGGTGGCGCGCCTTTCAGGAAATGCCGCGCCCCGGTCGGACCGCCGACTTCAGGGCACCCGCCCCGACAGCGCCCGCGACGGAGGATTGCCGTGAACCAACCCGCCGACACCCCGCCGACGGCCGTGACCCACGCGGACCGGCTGCTCGAATTCCTGGAGCAGCGCCGCAACACCCTCGCCCCCCTGCTCATTCTCATGCACGATTACCCGGACCCGGACGCCTTGGCGGCCGGGTTCGCCCTGCAGCATCTGGTTCAGACGATGGTGGGGGTGGAATCGCGCCTGTTCTACGGCGGTGCGGTGGGCCGCACGGAGAACCGGGAAATGGTGCGTCTGTTGAAGATCCGGATTCACAAGGTCAAGCGGGGCGTGTTCAAGAAGGAGGCGCGCGTGGCGCTCGTGGACACCCAGCCCGGGTTCGGCAACAATGCGTTCCCCAGAAAACGCCGCGCCACGCTCGTCATTGACCAGCATGCCTCGGCTGCGCCGCCGGAAGCCGACTTGGTGATCATCGATCCCCACTGCGGCGCCACGTGCGTGATTGTCGCCCAGGCACTGCTGCGCCAGGCCGCCCCCATCCCGCCCCGGGTCGCCACGGCGCTGGCCTACGGCATTCTCACCGACACCCTGGACCTGTACCGCGCGACCCGTCCGGACGTCCTCCAGACCTATCTTGCCGTCCTGCAGCATTGCGACATGCGCCTCCTGGCCCGCATCCAAAACCCGCAGCGGCCCCAGAACTTCTTCGCCACGCTCGGCAAGGGCATCCGCAACGCCACCGTCTCGCGGCGGCTCCTGGTCTCTCACCTGGGCGCCGTCAGCACGCCGGACCTGGTGTCGCAGGTGGCGGAATTTCTCCTGGCCTACCGCCAATTGCACTGGTGCCTCGTCACCGGCCGCTGCCAGGGCCGCCTCCACGCGTCCCTGCGCACCAACCGCCCCGACGCCCAGGCCGGTGAAGTCTTGCGCGAGGTCTTCGGCGAACGCCGCCTCGCCGGTGGCCACGGCGCCATCGCCGGCGGCAGCTGCCTCGTCGGGCTCGAGGCGCCCGACGAGGCCTGGGCGGAGCGCGAACAGACGCTCACGGCCCGCCTGATGAAACGCCTGCGCATCTCAAGCGAAATCGAACCCCGCAAGCCGTTCGCGCGGTGACGCGGAAGCACGCCCCGCCGAACCCGGCCACCCCGCAAATTCCACGTTCTCGCGTAACGATCGTCACATCAGAATTACCGTCATTTCGATGTGACGATCGTCACACGGCCGATGGCCGGCGCCGGCCCCGCCGCTCCCGGCGCCGGCGCACAGCCGGGCGGCTCAGGGCTGCGAGAGCAGGACGGCCCGGTAGAAACGGCTGGGCTGGCCGTGCGACTGGCGATCCACCCAGAGGTAAGGGCTGCTGGGGAGGACGACGTCGGTCAGGGTCATCCAATCGGAGGGATGGTTCATGTCGGGCATGTACTGGATCCGGTAGGTGGCACCCGCCACGCCACTGATCTCCAGCGCAGCCAGGATCTGGAGGTTGAGGAGGGACACGCTGGCGGCGCAGTTGGTGACCGCCCCGCCCGGGCCCTCCACGACCGCGCAATAGGCGCCCGCCTCGGCTGCACTCACGCCGCGCAGGAAGAGGACGCGATTGGTCGCGTGCGGCACAGCCAGGCCATGGTGCAGCCACTGGATGGTCAGCGGCCCGGTGCCGATCACGCCGATCTCCAGGCGGACATTGGTTCCGGCGGACACGGTTTGGTTGGTGGGCGCGACCGTGAACGCGGGCGCCATGAACTTCATGCTGGCCTCGGTGTACTCGTCCTCGGGCGTGTCGGTCAGCCGGGTGCGGCCGGTGCCGTCGGGGCGCATGGCCCAGATGTTCCAGTTGCCGCCCCGGTTCGAGAGGAAGAGGATGAAGCGGCCATCGGGGGACCACGTGGGGGAGCGTTCCTCGGAGTCAAACCAGTCGGGGGTCAGGTTGACCATCTCGTTGCCGTCGCGGGTCACCATGACGATGTCGGTGTCCCAGGGAGCCGGTTCGGGGTCGTGCCACATGGTGGCCAGCAGGCTGCCGTCGGGCGACCAAACCACCTCGTGGAATGTGGGGCTGGCCAGGCGTTCCGTCAGGTTGCTGATGATGCCGGTGGCGAACTCGTAAAGGTAGATGTCGCCACCGTGGATCGCCGCCGAGGCCAGATAATGTCCGTCGGGCGACCATCGCAACTTGCTCCAGCCAGGCGTGGTGGGGATGGTTTGGAGGTCGGTGGCGCCGCACCGGGCACTCAGGGTGTAGACGTCGCCAAACTCCTGGTTGAAGGCGAGCCGGCTGCCATCCGGCGAGAAGTCCGGATTGACCAGGCTGCCCGTGCCATCGGACACACGGCAGCACTCGCTGCCGTCGGGTCGGACCAGGTAGATCTGGCCCGACAAGGTGGCGAAGTCGGATGCGTGGAAGGCCACCCAGCGGCCGTCCGGGCTCCATACGGGTTGATACAGATCCAGCAGGTCCAGCCCGCACGCGGGCGACAGCACGGTGATGTCCTGCCGGAGGGTGTTCAGGATCCAGATATTGGTCGCCCTGAGGGTCGACACGAGGATCTCGCCGAGGGGCTGGACGGGCAGCGCCGGGTCGGTGGCGCAGAGTTGGATGTTGTCCAGGCTGAAATGCACGGCGGCAGCCGGGTCGGCTCCCGGCAGCGTGTCTTTCATGAAGGCGCGGCTGACCCCAAAATACGTGATGTCGGGCGGCAGGTTCGTTTCGGTCAGGGTCAGCGCGCACAGCGGCTGCCCGGTGTCCCGGGTGGACACCCTCAGACACACCCGGCGAGTGGCGGGATTGAACTCGATGACGGTGCGGTACCAGACACCGGTCTGCCACGGAGGATCGAAGGTGCCGACGGACTGGCCGTTGGCGTGCAGGTAGGTGGCCATGCCCAGGTCGACCTCACCCATGTCCAGGCACGCCCCCAGGAACGGGAGATGACGGCTGTCGAACAGGCCGAACGTCAGCCCGGCCGACCAGTCGTTCGAGCGGATGATGTGGTCGAACGTGAGCCGCCAGAAATGGTTGGGCGCGAACCCGGGCAGGCTCACGCAGGCGAAGGTGCCCTCGGTATTGACCATCGCGCCCTGGAACGTCCCGGACGCGGCGTCCCAGTGCAGCTTGGCGGGATCATCGGTTTGCCAGTCCGGCGGCGTCGAGAAGTCCTCCGTGTAACAGAACGCTTCGGCCGATGGCGGCATCCAGGCCAGGCCGACGGCGCCTGCCATGCCCGCCACCTCCGCCAGGGGCCGGCCTTCGGCCGTGCTATAAAGGGTGACCACGCCCTGGTTGACGATCAGCACCTCGCCATAACCGTCCCCATCCTGGTCCGGCACCACCGCCCCGATATGGTCGGCATCCGACGCCGGGATGTGATGCCAGATGGTCGCCCCTGTGGCGGCGTCGAGGCAGACGACCTTGCCCACACCCCGCCAGCCGGACAGCACATAATGCCCGCCCGGCACGGGGACCAGCCCCGCCATGGTCTGATTGTTGAAGCGCGCGTCGCAGGCCCACACCGACTGGCCGGTGGCACCTTGGTAGCGCCGGACGCCCCCTGCCTCCCAGGAACCCTGGGCGGCGACGACAACATCGAGCGTGCCCGGCAGGCGCTTGACGCCAAGCACGTCGAAGGCGCCGAAGGCCTGCTGCCAGACCGTGGCGCCTGTCTGGCCGTCGAGCAGGAACACCCGATCGTCGTAGCAACACTGTCCCACCACAAAGTCCGCCGCGCCGTCCCCGGTCACGTCCGGAACCGTCACTCCGCCCCGCCCCACCTCGCCATTACCCCAGACCACGCTGGCGCCATCGGCCCCGCTGAGGCAGACCACTCCGCCGGCTTCCCCCGACGGCTCCGATCGGATGACGACGTCGTAGAGGCCGTCCCCATTGGCATCCGGAACGAATCCCGACCCCCACAAGTGTGGGACGGCAGACACGTATTCCCACAGGACCTGGCCGGTGGCGCCGTCCACGCACAGGACCCGGCTGGAGGTGCCGCCAAAGTGGGAGCCGGGAAGGCTGAGCAGGATCTCGGGCGTGGGGCTGCCGCCGAGCTTGGGAAGGCCCCGGGGGAACGCCACCGGATCGGCGTAGAGAACCTGGTTGGCCACCGGATCCTCGTGCCCGATCACCGGAATGCCCGGCCGCTCCCAGAGCAACGCGCCCGTGCGCCCGTCAAGGGCGACGGCGATGGGGACGCCGTTGCTGGTGCCGGTGGCCAACACATGAAAGCCGCCGGTGCCGTCAGGAAACACCTGGCCCCAGTCGCCGGCGTGCTGCAGCGGCCACGTCCAGACCCACTGGACCGCCTGGCCGGAAACGGATGTTGCCCGGACATCCAAGCGGGTGAAGGTGATGACGGCGTCAGGCGCCGCCGGGAGGCTGGCGGCGAGGGTGAGCGCGAGCCAGGGCAAGCAGGAGGATGTTCTCATGATGACAAGGGGATGGTTACACCGAGCCGGCCCGGACCCGGACGGACCATTTTGGACCATTTTGGAATTGCCGAGAGACGCCGGCTCATATTCATTTCCCTATACGGTCTCCGAGGGTGGCTTCCTGCACGGGCGTGGAGGAAAGTCGACGGCCGGGCCCAAAACAGCGGAGACCCGGGATGGGCCATGCAAATGCCAGATGGTGTCTCCGAGGGTGATCGGGCGTTTCCGACCACGCATTGGTCGCAAATCTACCTGGCCAGCGAGCCGGAACAGGCGGCGGGATTCGAGGCGCTGGACCAGGTCCTGCACCAGTATCAGGGGCCGCTGCGACGGCATCTCCAACGCAAGTTCCACAGGCAGGAAGCCGACATCGAGGACTGGCTTCAAGGCTTCATGGCGGAGCGGATCCTGGCGAAAGCACTACTCCAGCGTGCCGATGCCGATCGCGGCCGTTTCCGCACGTTTCTGCTTAAGGCGCTGGACCATTACGTGATTGACCGCATCCGCCAGGAGAACAAGAATCCGTTGGGCAGGCCACCGACCGACCCGCCTCCGGAAACGCCCGTGCAACCCGCGCCGGGCTTGTTCGATCGGGACTGGGCCCGCCACGTGATCGAACAGGCATGCGTGTGCACCCGGCGGTTCTACGAAAGCAAGGGGCGGGCGGGCACTTGGACGGTGTTCGATGCGACCACCCTGCTCGACCGGGACGAACGGCCCTCCAGCAGCGAGCTGGCAAAGAGACACGGTTTCGCCTCGGGTCGGCAGGTGGACAATGCGATCATCACCGCCAAGCGCGAGTTCGGCAAGCAGCTGCGACTGGTGGTCGCCCAATATGTGCGCACCGAAGTCCAGATTGACGAAGAAATCCACAACCTCATCGAGATGTTCGCCCAGGGCTGACCCGCGGCGCCGGGCCGCCATCCCACGGCGTCTCCCGGCTGCGCCCTGCCGGCGTCCCGCGCGCAGGAACCGCGCGGCGCGGTCGTAGAACACAACGCAACCATGGATTCGTCCTCGCGTCCATCCGAGCCGGTCGCGGATCACCTGCGGCTGGGATTGGCGGCCGGCCGGGCCTGGGGCCCGGAGGAGCTGCGGGCGTCCCTGGCGTATGAGCTGGATGCGCCGATGGCCTTCGACCTGGGCCACCTTGTCGAAGGCGACCGCCGCCGGCTGGCCCGGCTGACGGCCGCGCAGGGTTTGCTCCTCCGGAGCCTGCGCGCCTTGTTCGAGCACCCCCATCCGCCCCCCGAGCTGTTGCGGCTTGCCAAGGACTATGCCAAGTCGCACAGCGAAAGCCCCCAGGGCAGCCCGCCCCGCGAGGTGGCCCTCGTGCTCTATTACCTGTGCATCGCCGCCGCCTCGGAACGGTGCGGCACCCGCCTCACCCAGCTGACCGCCACCGAATTGCGCGCCGGCTACGGGTGGGCACTCGATCGCCCCTGGCTCGAGGGCGTCGCCCGCACCTTGCTCGCCAGGGCCCGCGAGCATCTGCCCTGAACCCATGCCGCCCCCGCCCTCCCCTAACCCCCAGCCGGTCTCGGCTTCCCTCAGCCCCGTGGACGGCCTCGTCCGGATTGGCACCCTGTCACCTCCGGCTCATCCCGGGCTGCTGGCCACGCTCGACCGGTTGAACGTGCTGCGCCTCATCGGCGCGGGCGGGATGGGCGTGGTGCTGCTGGCACGCGACCGGGGCGACGAGAAGCTGGTGGCGGTGAAGCTGCTCCGGCCCGAACTGGCCGTGCATCCGCTCGCCGTCCGCCGCTTTCTCAAGGAGGTCCGCCACATGCAGCGCCTCCAACACCCGCACATCCTCCAGGTCCTGGCCGTCAGCGAACGGCCCGAAGGCCCCTACTTCGTCATGCCCTACCTCGCCCCGGGCAGCCTGACCAGCCGGATTCAACCGGGTCGGCCCCTGGCCGACCCGCCCGCCCTGGATTGCGCGCTCGCGGTGGCGCGAGCCATCCACCACGCCCACCAGAAAGGCATCATCCACCGCGATCTCAAACCCGCCAACATCCTGCTCGATGACACGGGCCATCCATGGCTCACCGATTTCGGCCTGGCCCGGACCCTGTTCAACGACTCGGTGGCCGACCTGGACCGCGGGCATTGCGAGGGCACCGCCCCTTACATGTCCCCACAACTCGCCGCGGGCGAGGCCGAAGACACCCGCTGCGACATCTACGCCTTCGGCGCGTTGCTCTATGAAATGCTGACCGGCCAGCCGCCGTTCGAGGGGCCAACCGCCGCCGCCATCCTCGCGTCCATCCGCGCCGGGCCGCCCCGGCCCATCCTCGACGTCAACCCGAACGCCTCCCGCTCCCTGGCCGCCATCGCCCAAGGTGCCATGGCGCGCCTTCACCGCGACCGTTACTCGAGCATGGCCGATGTCGTGGCCGACCTCGAACGCGTGCAGCAGGGGCAGTCCCCGCTCCATGCGCACCGGCCGGGCCGTTCCCGGCGGCGCATCCTGGCGGTTTGGGGAATCGCAGTGGCCGCGGTTGCCCTGGCTGCCGGCGGGTATTGGCTGGCGACGCGCCCGAGGCCCGGCCTGCACGTGGATCGAATCCTGACCACGCATGTGCCTGGCATCTCCGACTGGTCCACAGCCCAACTGGGCAACTGGGATGCCGACGGGGAACCAGACCTGGTATTGGTTCACAAGAATACACTGATCCCCGTTTCTAGCCGCGGCCAGCCGTTCACAACCATTGCGCCAGCCGCCGCCGGCACCAACACCGTCGGGCTGAACTTGGTGGCGGACGCCAACGGGGACGGCTTGGATGAAGCTTTCGTGTCGTGGACGGAAGGCACGAATCTTCACGTCGCGGCCTATGACTCCAACGCCTATCCTGTCCGCCGCTTCGCCACCACCGGCCCGGCCTTCCTCACCCAACAGTTCGGGTTCCAGTCCAGCCACCTTGTCGCCCGCGGCCTGGCCAGCCTCGGCGGCCCCAACACCTCGCAGTTGCTCGCCTGGGTCACCCTCTGCGCCGGGCCCCGGCGAATCTGCGTTTTTGAGCTTCAATCGGGGAGACTGCGGTGGGAACAGCCGCTGGCCGCCTGGCCTCTGACGCTGACGGCTGTGGACCTGACCGGCGACAGCCTGCCCGACCTCGTGGTCAGCTCCCACGCGGTGTCCAATGCCGTCACCCTGCCCGATGGGTCCGACGACGCCTCAAGCGGCCTGCTCGCCCTGCGTCACGATGGCCGCCTGCTCTGGCGCTGGACCGGCGGCGGCCCCTACACGCAAACACGCGCCCTGGTCATCCCGGGGGACGGCTCGCATCCCTCACGCCTCTATGCCTGGACCCTGGCCGCCCAGCAATACCTCGGCGCGCGCTCGGAACCTCTGAGCCGGCAAGTCGTCCGCCTCGATCCCCCCACCGGCCGCCCCCTGGGCCGCTACGACGCCGGCGAATTCCTGGCCGGTTGCCTCGCGGGCGACCTCGACGGTGATGGCGCGCCCGAGATTGTGGCGGCAGACCAGTCCGGATGCCTCCACTGCCTCGACGCCGACCTCGAGCTCAAGCGCAAGGCCCGGGTCGTCACCAACCATCATCACGCGGTCGTGTTCATCCTGGCCGGCATCACGAATGTGGCTCCCGGCCCTGGCCGCCAGTTGGTCCTGGCCGCATCGCAGTTCGAGAACGTGCGCGGGGATAACGTGGGCATTCACGGCCAACCACCGGGCATATCCCGGTTCCACCACAACGAGATCATGGTGCTGGACCGCGACCTGCATTGCCTGGACCGCCATCTCCTCGCGGACACCTGGACCCAGGAACTCAAATGGGACGTCCAGGTCGCCGACATGGACCGCGATGGCGCCGCCGAAATCGTCGTCCTGACCCACGACGCGCGCGTCCTGAAATACGGAACGCGCCCCGGCGGGGGGGCAGGGGACTGACGGCGGATGACCGAGGGCAGAGGGCAGGGACGGCGTGCTCGTCGCGGAGCGTGATCTGTCCGCGCCACGGCGTTGAATGGGGGAGACGATCACATGACGGTCACATGACGATCAGCCAGGCCACCTCGCCGCAGCACCTGGCCTTGTCGCGCGCCTTGTTTGAGGACTACCCGGCATGGCTGGGCATCGACCTGTCGTTCCAGGGTTGAGGCTAGTCCGGCAACGCCTGGTAGAACCGCTGCGGATGTGACGCCGCCTGGGCGTCCTTGTAGACGAGCGTGCCCGTCACGTTCAGCACGTTCGTCAGCGTGGACCAGTGGACCAGGTTGGTCGACACCTGCAGGCTCAGGCTTGCGCCCGCCTGGCCGTGCAACATCAGCTCGACCTCGCCCGACCGGAGGCGCGTGATCCCGAGATGCTCGATCGGCACATCGGCCGGCGTCACCTCGAATCGCTGCAGCCAATATGTCGTGCACAACTCGCCGCCGACCCACTCGAGCATGTTGTCGCCGGCCAGCGCCGAGATCCGCCACGTGTCCGTCACATACCCGTGCGTCTCCCCGTGCTGCTCCGCTGGATCATGGTTTTCGACCACCGTCGCGTTGTTCAGGTAGATCGAGATCGGCGAATACCCTCCGCCCTGGCACTCGGCCGACGCCGCAGTCAGGTGATACGCGCTCAAGTCATAGGCGCCGGCTTGCGGCACGTCGAAGTAGGCGTAGAACGCCGTCTCGTATTGGTGGACCAACGCCCGGTTCCCGCCGCACTGGGTGTTGAACACGAAATACGGGCTCAACTCGACCGTGATGTGCCGGGCCGCCACGTCGCGACACGAGAAGTCCACATACATCCCGTCGCCCCGGGGGGTCACATGCACGGGCTCGGCCAGACAGACCACGTTGTTGGCGGGGTGGGGATCCACAAGCGTCGAGGGACTCGCCGGCGCCACCCGCGCCAGCAGACGGTAATCGCCCCAGGCCGAACAGGGCATGGCGAGGTGCGCCAGAGCCTCCGGGCCGAGCACCACCCGGTTGGTTTCGTGGACGCCCAGGTCGGCGTCCCAGCTGTGGCGTCCGACCAACAGGTCGCTTTCGGGGCTGAGCGTCGCATCACGCGACAGGTATAGTTCCAGTTCCACGTGCGCCGCCGTCGATGCCAGCCGGGTCGGACCGAGGTTGGTCAGCACAATATCCACAGCCTGCAGCAGGCTGGCGGGATCGTAGTCGAGTGGGGCCAGGCTCACCGGACCCAGGGCCACGTCCGCTTCGGCGTGGGCGTAGGGAAGCAGCTCGATGTGCCGAATCCAATAACAGGTGCAAGGCTCGACCAGCGTCCACTCGAGTGTGTTCTCCCCCGCGCGCACCGGGATGCGCCAGGCGTCGGTGTCGATGCCGAACGTGAATCCGTGGTGTTCGGTGGGGTTGTAGCGTTCGACGACGGGCACGCCGTTGCAGCGGATGGTGACCGGCGAGTAGCCGCCGCCGGGGCACCCGGCATAGGCCGAGGTCTGATGCCGAACCTGCAGCACCAGGTCGCCGTCGGCGGCCGACGTGAACGACGCGCTGAACCCGCCTCCGTCGGCATAGATCAGCCAGACGTGGTAATTCGTCTCCCACACAAACGCGTAGATGGGGGTGACGGTCATGTTCGAGGTGGCGATCTCGATCTGGCTGAAGTCGGCGAATTGTGCCAGGGCAGGCGCGGGCGACAGGAGGCTGGCGGCGAGCAGGAGGGGGTGGCAGGGCGTCATGGACCGCGGCAGGCGCATGGACATTGGGTGTGCGCTTTTCATAGGAGTACCGGTAACAACCAGCCCGGTGTCTACCACCGGGCTGGCCGGTTGTCCAGCGTGTTGCGGGATCGGTATGGGCCGTCGCCCAGGCGACACGGATGCGAGGTGACCCATGCGCCCCGGCACGCGCGGTGCCGGGGCGCACGAACGGGCGCGGGCCGGCTCACGGATTCTGGCTCGCGCGATAGAACAGGCGCGGCCCGCCCGCCGACTCCACGTCGATCCACACGCACGGACTGGCCTCAAGGACGATGTTGGTCCGCGGGACCCAGCCTTTCGGATCGGCCGGGTCAGGGTTGGATTCGATGCAGTAACTGGCGCCCCAAGGGCCGTAGACTTCCAACCGGGGACACATCACGACTTCCAGTTTGGCCGGAAGTGGATGCCCATAAATGAAATAGCGAGCCTCGCCTCCGGGAGCGCGCCGGTCTTGCCAAACCAGATAATAGCCGGCGATGGCCGCAGATTGGCCGGCGGTCATGGTGATCGGGCAACGCGCCCCGGTATGCAGGTTCAGGATGTAGAAGGTGGGGGCAAAGACGTCCCCGTAGATCACGTAGTCCTCCGTCAAACCCAACGCGGATGCATTGGTGGCCACCAGTTGTTCCTGGCCGGTGCGCAAGTTGTGGAGATGGATCGAGCGCCCCTCCATGCTCCCATAGCTGTCCACCTCGCCGAGGAGGATGAGATCCCCCGAGACGGAGCCGGCGGTGAACTGGCCCGGCCCGACCTTCAAGTCGAACGCCGCGCGTGTGCGCAGATTGAAGCCCACGACATCCCAATCGCGCGGTATGGCGTCCCAGCCCCAGACGTGCCCGGGCGTCATGGTATAGACGATGTAGTCTCCGGTGACATGGCACCCCCATTCCGTCGCGGGCCCGAACGTGGTCTCCCGGCCGGGAACCGCCACGAGCTCGTCGGTGCGCAAATTCAGCGCGTAGATTTCACCTCCCACTCCGCCGAAATAGTTCTCGCTCCACACCAGCCAGTCGCCATCCAGGTCGAGGTCGGCGAAGCCTGAGATGGGCCGCACGAGCCGGGGCGGTTCGTTGCTGGCCCATATGCGGCCGGTCAAGTCCTTTACATAAATGGCCCCTGCGTCGCTGCCCAACTCGCAATACCAGGCCACAACGCCTCCCGAGACGACGCTGTTCCACTTCGGGCCTGTGGGGCCGGACGAGACTTGAATTTCAGTGTTGTTCAACAGGTCGAAGGCGAAAATCTCCTGGAACTCGCCGTCGCCATAGCGGACGTCCCGCCAGACGACGAATCGCCCGTCGAAATCGAACGCATACAGGGAGGACGTCGGCTGGTTCGTCAGTATGCCGAACTCGGTCTCCGGCTCGACGGGACAGGACGGAAGATCCAGCACGGCCGCCGCGCTGACGACCTGGCCCGACCCGTTGCGGACGATGACGCGGTAGCTTCCCTCGTCCGCGCGGGTGACGCTGCGCAGGAACAGCACCCGGTTGGTGGCGCCGGGGATGTCCGCGCCGTCGCGCTGCCATTGGAATGTGAAGGGACCGCTGCCGGTCACGCTTACGGAGAACTGCGCATTCGATCCTGGTGACACCGTGAGGCCAACCGGCTGGGTTGCGATGTCGGGCGGCAGCAGCAGCAGGCCGCCGGGAGTGTCCTCCGCGACATCAGGCGTGCGCGTCAAGTTGACCTTGCCCGAGCCGTCCGGGCGCATGGCCCAGATATCCGCACTGCCATCCGCGTCGCTGGCAAACGTGATCCAACCGCCATCGGCGCTCCACGTGGGCGCTCCGCCGGCGGACGGCAGCTCGGCGGTAAGAACCACTTCGTTGGCGCCGTCGCGGTCCATGATGACAATGTCGCTGCGAGCGCCCTCGCTGCGGGAGCTGACGATCTTCGAGCTGTCCGGGGACCAGTGCATGTGCAGATACCTCACGTTGGGCGCGCCGTGGCTGACCTGCGTGGTGTCACCCAGCACCCGGTCGTAGACGTAAAGCTGGTCGTCGAACGGCGAAACCACGTACGCCGAGCCGGCCACATACCGGCCATCGGGCGAGATCCGGACATGCGACAAACGGATGGGCAGCTCGACGGGGTTCACCGCGCCGCACACGGCGTCGAAGGTGTAAATAGACCCGCCGACGGCATGGCACGCGACCGTGGAGGCGCTGGCGTCCACGCTCGGCCAGACGTAGTTGTGCGCATCGTCGCTGATCTGGCACAAGTCCGAGCCGTCTTCATTGACTTTGAAGACACGGCTTGCATTGGCGCCATAGCCGCCGCTGAAGAGGATATGGCTTCGCGTCGCATCGGGCCACCAAAGCGGGCAGCCCATGCCGCCAGACATGGGCGGAAGAGGTACCTGGTGGCCGGTGCCGGTGAGCAAGTTGGTGACGCGGATCTGGTGTTGGAGCCCGTCCGCATTCGAAATCCAATACACCAGTTTGCCCTGGGGCACCTCGGGGGCGGCCGGGCCGGGCATCCAGGCCAGGGCCAGCGCGCCGTTCATGCCGGGCATGTCGCGCAGCACGGCGCCGCTGGCGGTGCTGTAGAGGGTGGCGACGCCACTGTGGATGGCCAGGAAATCGGCATAACCGTCCTCATCCTGGTCCGGCACGGCGATGCCCGCGTGGTCCGTGTCCGAAACAGGAATGGTGTCCCATACCGTGCGCCCGTCGCTGGCGCGAACGCAGACTGCTTTGCCCTGGTGGCGCCAGCCCGACAGGACGAACCAGCCTTCCGGCGTGGGAATCAGCCCCTGCATGATCTGGTCGTTGTACCGGCTGTCACACGACCACAGCGCCTGCCCGTCGGACCCGCGGTAGCGCCGGATCCCGCCGGCGTCATAGGATCCCTGGGCGGCCACCACCAAGTCGGTGGTGCCGGGGATGGCTTTCGCGCCGAGCACGTCGAAAGCGCCAAAATTCGTCTGCCAGAACGTGGCGCCCGTCGTGCCGTCCAGCATGAGAACCCTGTCGTCAAAGCAGCAGCCCGCCACGGCGAAATCGGGCACGCCGTCGCCGGTAACATCCGGCATGACGACGCCATCCCGCGCGACGCCGGCGACTTGCCATAGAATGGTGGATCCGTCCTGCCCGCTGACACAAAACAGGCCATCAAATCCAGTCGCATTCTCCGAGCGAACGACGACGTCGGCATACCCGTCCTGATTGACATCAGGGATAAAGCCCGAGGCCCACCGGTCGCCGGCCAGGGCGAAGTCCCAGACGACGGCCCCTGTATCGCCGTCCACGCAGATCACGTGGCTGGTGTCGCCGCCGAAGGCGGCGGAGCGCCGGTTGATCAGGAAATCCGGCGCCTTGGTGCCGCCCACGTCGGGCGGGCCGTTCGGGAACTGGACGGGATCGGTATAGATACCATGGGTGGCCCAGGCGTCTTCGTGGCTGGCCGCATAGGCCCCCTGGACGTGCCATTTGACCGAGCCGTCGGCTCCGTTCAGGCAATACACTTCGGCGGGGGCGCCGAGCAGTTGCACGAGCACATTGTAACCGCCCTCGGGATTCGGAAACACCTGCGCGCTGGAAGGCGCCATGCCCGGCGGCGCCGACCAGCTCCACCGAGTCACCGTACCGCTCAGATCCACCAACCGCGCGCCGTCGCTGGTGGCCACGACCACTGCGCCCGTGCCGGTTCCAAACGGGTCCGGCAGCGAGGCCGCCCGCACGGACGACAGGTTCAGGCACCCCGCCAGCAGCAACCCCGCAGTTGCGCCACGCACCATTCGATTCATGAGTTTCATAAAGGTTTGCCAAGGTTTGTTGCACTGCCTGCGAGCCGCGCCCCCTGTCGCCTCAGCGCTCGCCCAAGCGCGGCGCCGCCGCCGGCCGGGATGCCATGGAAACCGGGGCCACTTTTTGTCTTGAGTTTGGCCGCCAGCTCGCGTTCACTGCATCCTACGACATTCCGGGCGCCATTCTGCGCGACAGCGCAAGAAAACAGCCTGTGCGCCGGGGGCAATCAGGAGCTGGCAACGGGTATGAGCAAGCAAGGATCCAAGCGGGGCGGACTGTTTCCCACCACGCACGACTCGCTGTTTCTGCTGACACTGGACGACAGCGACCGCGGGCAGGCCATCCTGGAACAGCTCATAACCGCCTATCAGCCGGCGATCTATGCGCACGTGCTGGACTGGCTCCGCGGCGACCGGGACACGGCCGAGGATTACTCCCAGGACTTCATCCTGCGCACGAAGTTCCTCAAGTCGCTCATGGCCTCTAACCGGCCCGACAAGGGCCGGTTCCGGAGCTACCTGCTCAAAGCCCTCGCGAACTTCCTCAAGGACAAGTTCAAGACTGGCCACACCCAGAAATCCGGCGGGACCTTCCAGTACATCAGCGTCGACACCTGCCCCGAAGAGGCTCAAACCGCCGAGCAGGATGCTGACGGGTTTAACCTCGAGTGGGCCCGGATCGTCATCGGTCGCACGCTGTACCAGATGCAGCAGGACTGCGAACGCGATGGGCGCACGGCCATTTGGGAGGTATTTGACCGGCGTCTTGTGCGGCCGATCCTCCATGACGAAGAGCCCGTCGACTACGCCGAGTTGACCCGCCAGTTCGGGTTCGAGTCGCCGCTCCAGACCGCCAACGTGCTGACCACCGGCAAGCGCAAGTGCATCGCCTGCCTCAAGGCGGTCATTGCCGAATACGAGCGGGACGGGAACCGGGCGGTGCGGGCGGAGCTGGAGGATTTGAAGCAGTTGCTGGCCCGCCTCCAATCGCCGGCCAAAGAAAAGTCCGAGGCGTGCGCAGAATCGCGGCGGCCATCTCGTAGAAGAGTTAGGACCCGCACCGCCACCGCCTGTGAACGGACGCCGCCCCACGAGCCCCGACAACTGGCCCAGTTCCTGGATCTTGCCATGAACGGGGACGATGTCAGGCTGTGGCATCCTGAGGAGCTGCAGGCCGTGTTTGCCCATCAGTTGGCGGCACCGGTGCAGGTCGATCTGGCTGGCCTACCGGGCGACGTCTCGGCGACCTTGAAGCTGCTTGGCGAGAGCCAGGGGCTGCTCCTGAGGAGCTACGGCGACCTCTTCCGGCACCGGCATCCGCCGGTCGAGTTGCTGATGCTGGTCAAGGATTTCGCGAAATCCCACATGACGCGCTCGGGCGGGCTGTTGCCACGGGACGTGGCCAAGGCGCTGTATTGCCTGAGCATCGCGGCGGCGCTGGCGCGCTGCGCGCGGCGCATTACCGCGCTGAGCGATGCCGACCTGCGCGGCAGGTTCGACTGGGTCGTGGCCCAGCCGTGGATTGACGCGCCGACGAAAGAAGTGGTGCAGCAGGCGCGCGCGTGCTTGCCGGCGGTACCAGAGGCTTAAATTGATGAACCGTCGCCGGGAGAGGACCGGGGTGAGAGGCGGTGCCAGAGCCCGGTTCTTGGGAAGGAACTCCCGGCATTAGCCCCATGAACGAGAACCCATCGAACATGTCCTCCGCCAGCGCAGTTCCGAGCGGCGTGCCGCCCGGGTGCGCCGTGGCCGAGCTGATCGGCGAGCGTTTCTTTGATCCGCCGGCCATGCCGGGTCAATTGGCCGCTGTGGGCCGATACGCCATCCTGCGGCTGATTGGGGCCGGCGGCATGGGCTGTGTGTTCCTGGCCCGCGACGCCGACTCCCAGGCCAAAGTGGCCGTCAAAGTCCTGAAACCCGAGCTGGCCGTGAACCCGGCAGCGCTCCGCCATTTCTTGCGCGAGACGCGCTTCATGCGGAAGCTCCAGCACCCGCACATCGTGCCCGTGCTCGAGGTGTCCGAATCCGAGAACCGGCCTTATGTTGTCATGCCGTTCTTCGAGACGGGCAGCCTGGCGGCCCGGCTTCATCGCGGCCAACCCGTGCCGGTCGAGCTGGTGCTGCGCGTGGGTCGCCAGATGGCGGAGGCGCTCCGATGCGCTCACGCCAAAGGCGTCGTGCACCGCGACCTCAAACCCGGCAACATCCTGCTCGGCCCGAACGGCCAGGCGGTGCTGTCCGACTTCGGCCTGGCGCGGAAGGAGTTCAACGACTCGTCGCTCGAACTCTCGAGGACCTGTTTTGGCGGCACCGCCGCGTATGTCGCCTCCGAAGTCGCCCGGGGCGAACCCGGCGACCGGTTGAGCGACCTGTATTCGCTGGGGGCGGTTCTCTACGAAATGCTGGCTGGGCGCCCGCCTTTCGAGGGGCACACCGCCCTCGAGATTCTGGACCGGGTCAAGGCGGGCCCGCCCGAACCGCTGGATCAGGTCAACCCGTCCGCTCCGGTCGGCCTGGTGCGTGTCATCCAGGCGGCGATGTCCCGCGAGCGGCGACATCGGTATGCGGACGCGTCGGACCTGGCGTCGGATCTCCTGCGGATCGAGGATGGCCGCGCGCCGCTGGGGCCGCACGGCCAGTGGCGGGCGCCGTCGCGCTGGCGCAGCCTAGCCGGGCGTCGGCCCGGGCGCCTGGTGGCCGCCGCGGTGCTGATGGCCCTGTTGGGAACGGCGGCCTGGTTGGGAGCGAGACAGCTCCGGCCCCGCCTCGAGGTGATCCAGCAGTTCAGCCGGCCCGGCGTGCCCGGCTGGTCGTCCGCACTCCTGGGCGATTGGGACGGGGACCAGGCACCGGACTTGGTCACGATGGTCAGCAACCGCGTCCAGGTGGTCGCCGCGGACGGCAGTCTGTTCACCGCACTCGACGCGCCTGCCGCGGCCACGAATGCGGTCCGCCTGTGCCGGCTGCAGGACATCACCGGAGACGGGCTGACGGAGGCGTTTCTCGGATGGAACCGGAACTCCGTGTCGCACGTCTCCGTTCTGAACCAGATGAAGTTCGAGCTGCAGCGGTTCACGTTCCAGGGCACCGACACGAATCACGCGGACTTCGGCTACTGCGCGACCGTGTTGGCAGCAAGCCGATGGACCGACCTCGAAGCGGACGGGACACCGGAGTTGCTGGCCATTGTCTACACGGGGTGGAGCCTCAACCCGCGCGGCGTCTGCTGTTTCGACGGCGCCTCCCGCGGGCTGCGCTGGTTTTTTCACACCGCCCCGTGCGTCACCGACATCGCCCTGGCGGATCTGGATGGGGACGGCCGCCAAGACGTGGTGTTCGGCAGCGACGCGGTCTGCAACCTGAACCGCCTGTCGGACGGCACCGACGATTCTCACTCCTATGTCTACGCCGTCTCGAGCCGGGGAACACTCCTGTGGCGGAAGACCGTGGGTGGCCCATATACGCGGTCCATGCCTCTGGTTCTCCTCGGGGGGACAGGCGCGCCTCCACGCGTCTATGCCTGGCGCCTGAACAATCCGTCCCAGGCTGTGCCAGAGCGAAACAGGGCCAGCCTGGTGGCCTTCGACTCGAGCGGGAACACCGTCGCGCAGTTCAATCCCGGCGCCGGCATTCAGAGCTGTCTGCCGGCCGATCTCGAGGGCGACGGCCGGGCTGAGCTGCTGGCGACCGACCAGCGCGGGATGCTGCACGTGCTCGATCCCAATCTGGTCCTCCAGCGCAGTGTCCAGGTGATGTCAACGGCGTATCACCAAGTCACCCTGCGCCTGGTCGGCTGCACCAACCTCAGCTCCCGGACCAGCTGCGAACTGGTGCTTCAATCCTCCCAGGTCGAGCATCGCCAGAATCAAGGGCCGGGCTCGAATCTGCGGGATGTGAACATCCATTTCTCTCATGACAACGCGGTGATTGTCTTGAACGCCGGGCTCCAGCCCGTGGCCCGCCACGTCGTGGCGCCCCTCTGGCGGGATCCGCCCGGCTGGACCGTGCACCTGGCCGATTGGGACCGGGATGGCGTTCAGGAAATCGTTTCGCTGTCGACGGACGTGCGCGTGCTGAAGCTGCGGCGGCCCCGAGGCTGAAATCTTCCCTCCGTCCTCGGCGCGCGCCCTTGAGCCCGCTTCACGTCACGAGTGCGGCGACCGCAGTCGCCGCTCATGCCCAAGGCGGGCTGAAGGAGACGCTATTGCGCGGCGCCGTGTGTTGATGATGACGCCGCGACCGTCTTTGATCCGGTCCTGCTCCGTTCCATTCTCACGAATCCTCAGGCGGAACCCCGAGCGAAACCCGAACGAAGATTCATTCCTCCTTGGACGTCCAAAGCGTCCAACGTCCAAAGCGTCCCATGAAACGAAGCGTCAAGAGCATCATCATTTGCTTCCCCATCACCCACACCGGCCTTTCGGTTTCGGCTGCAACGATTGCCGCCGCCTGCCTGGGGCCTGGGTCTCTGGTTTGTGCGCGAGGAGCTTCCGGAGCCGAACGTCTTGAGCCTCCGCCCGCCGGGCGGCATCATTTCGATCGCACCATTTCCCGCCCGCTGTTGGAGAATTACCTGGGCCGGTCCATCACCTTGGAGGGGCTGCTCAATGACCGGGGCGATCTGGACGACAACATCCGGATGCTCAAGAGCATTGGGGCGAAGTTTATCGGGCGCAGCCTCTGCCTGTGGAGTGGCGAGGCGAATCTGCTCCGCAACCTGGACCACGATGCGCAGGTGCTCATGCTCATTCGATCCCATGCCGCGCGGCACGCCCGCCAGCATCTGGTGCTGTTCGATTCGCATGTGCCCAGCGGTGGCTTGGTGCGCCAAGGCCAGCTGCTCATGGATTTCCATTCCTTCTTGAAGTGTAAAGGATATCTAGCCCGCGCACCCCGCGCTTTCCATGAACCGCAAGAATCTTCCAGCACCCGGGAGTCGAGGAGAGCTACAGCGGTCTCGCAGGCGCGAGACCGGGCTCCGACCTGGTAAGCAAAGCCGCGCGGCGGCCGTGCGCCTACCAGTGTTCGAACCGCCGCCAGGCCGGGCCGCCGCCGGCGGACAACAGGCCATAAGGCGTCGGCAGGATCTGCAAGATCTTCCCGTGAATATTCATGGTCGCGAGCTGGAGTTCACCCTGATTTTTGAGGATCACCAGCAGGTCGTCGTGCGCTGTCCAATCGCAAAACGCCACACTCTGGTAAGGCGGGACGAGGAGCTTGGCCGGCCGCACCTCCGGGCCGTCGTCGAGCCATTTCCAGGCCACACACCATTCGTCCACATACGCCCCGCTGAACTTGCCGCGCACCCACGCGACGCGTTCGCCGACCGAATCCACCCGCGCACCCCAGTCCTGGGTGTTGTTGCCTGGGTCCTGCCAGATCACCCGCGCCAACTGCCAGTCGGAGTTGCGCACGACGACGTCGGACGTGGGGGTCCAAGTCCAGTCGGGCTCGCAGACGAGGTACCCGTTGCCGAGGAACGGCTCGTATTTGGCCTGGATCTGGCCATACGGCAACTGCTCCCGCCTCAGGTCACGCTGGAAGGTCATCTCGCGCCGGTCAATGTCCAGGCGCCACAGGTCATGATAATTGCCGTCGGCATGCCAGCACATGCCTTCGATCGTGGAGGGGTTAATCCACCAGTGGGTGTTGCTCATATTGGTGAACACGCTGTAGCGCTGGCTCGACGGATTCACCACCACCACCCCCTGGAAGCTCTGATATGACACATGCCGACCGTCCGGCGACCAAGTCATCCTCGCATTCATCGCCTTGAGCGGACACACCCGCACGTGCCGGCTCCCGTTCGGATCTGTCAGGTATACCGTGCCGTCCCTGGCCGCATACGCAATTGGACACGCCAGCACGACGGCCGGGCGACGCGCACGTTCGACCGCCGGCAGCAACATCGCCGCGAGGATGCCGACGATGCCGACGGTGACGACGAGTTCCAAGAGAGTCAGGCCGGCACAATGGAGTCGCGCGCTGCCGGCGCCCGGTCCCGCCCATCGGGCGGGATTCAAGCCGCGTAAGTTCATAGCATCGATTCGCGTTCGGACGATGGACCTTGCCTCCATAAGCCGTGATGACACCACAGGCCGCATCGGCTGGCCAGCCTCCTCAGATGCCAGTGGACTCGTTGCCTGGGCCGTCCTGCCGAACGAAGATATGCAAACAGATTCCAGAGCGCTTGGCAAGCGGACAATCAATGCTCTCCACATTTCGCTTTGACCTGGGCGGGAAAGTCATGAATCTCTCTGTGTTCGCGGTGACGTCCGATGGAACGATGAAGTTCATTTTCCATCCCGAGGTGAGAGCCAACGCCCAGCGCAGCGTGCGATGGGTGAAGACCTTCCTCGCGCGGTTCGACCTGTCGAGCCTGGGCTGGCTGCGCATCGATTTCGGCCGCGAATACAAGGACGGCCGCGGGCGGCGTTACCGGAAATACCGCGGCGTCTACGGCCGCTGTTGGTATCCCTCGGAGGATCAACCCACCGTCCGCATGAGCTGCCAGGTGCCCGGGCCGTTCCCGTGCGACATCGTCACCCGCAAAAAGCCCGTCTACCAAAGCGATGACGGCACATGGCCGTCCGAGGCCCGGGGGATTCCCGGGCCGGTCATGGTCGACCGCCGGTCGGGCCGGCGCTGGAAACGGGTTTATGGCAAGACGATCGTCCACGACCTCGACGAGGCCATTGTCTGGATCGTCGCCCACGAGGCGTTCCACTGGCTGCGCCACACCCGCCAGGTCCCCGGACGCAACACCGAGGTGGAGGCCGATGCCTACGCCGACCGCCAACTGGCCGCCTTCCGCGCGCAACCGCCCCCGCCAGCGCCCGTGTCTTGCCCCTTCCCAGTTACCTGGAAACAAAGCCAGTTCGATTTCGGCACGCCCCAGGCCCACACCCCGGCGCCCCAGCGCGCTTTCTTATGACCCGACCCGCTTCCGCACGCCGCTGGAACCTCGTGGTCCCCTGCCTGTGCGCGTGGATCCTGTGCGGCCCCGCGGCCCACACGACCGCCACCCCGCCCCCGGCCCGGCCCGATCCGGTCCGCTACTTCATCATCGTGAGCGGCGAGGAACTCCTGCGCGGCGTTTATCCCGATGGCCACACCCATTTCCTCACGCGCACCCTGGGCCCGATGGGGTGTCAGTGCGTGGGTTCGCTGAGCGTGGACGACAAACCCGCCGACCTCAAGGCCGCCCTGGGGTTCGCCTTGAACCACGCCCCGCTCGTCATCGTCACCGGCGGACTCGGCCCCACCGCCAACGACATCACCCGCGACACTCTCGCCGAGGTCGCCGGCGACCCGCTGCACGAGCACCCCGACGTCCTGGCGGAACTCGAGCGCCGCTTCCACACGCCGCGTGACCGGCTCCGCGACAACCTGCGCCGCCAAACCCGCGTGCCCGTCTGCGGGACGCATCTGAAGAACCCCCACGGCAGCGCCGTGGGCCTGGTGTTCGAACTGACCAACGCCGTCGTCGTCGCGCTGCCAGGCCCGCCGCGCGAACTCCAGCCGATGGTCACCGGCGAGTTGGCGCCCTACCTGCGCAGCCGCTTCGGCACCCGTCCCCCGGGCTCGCGCCTCACCCTGCGGTTCGTCGGCATCGGCCAATCCCAGATCGACCAGGTCCTTCGCGACCACGTCAGCCTCGACCCCGACCTGTTTGTGTCGTCGCTGTTCGACGGCAGCCGGGTCGATTTCATGTTCTCCCTGCCCGGCGACGCCCCGGCGGACCGCGCCCGCCTGAAGCGCCTCGAGTCCCAACTGCTCCGGCACCTGGGCGATTTCTGTTACGCCGAGGGCGACCGGACCCTCGAACAGGCTGTTGCCGCCACCCTGCGCGCCCGGGGCGGATCGCTCGTCCTGGCCGAAGTCGGCTCCGGCGGGCACCTGGCCGATGGCCTGGGCCGGGCTGAGGACGTGGCGGGTGTGCTCATCGGCGCTTACGTCGCCCCCTCCGAAACGCGTCTCAAGGAACTCCTCAAGGTGCCCGCCGCGGATTGGGCGGCATGGACGCCCGGGAGCGAACGCGTGAAGGAGATCGGCCGGCGGGTGCAGCGCCACACCGGCAGCGCCTGGACGGTGGTGGTGGGCGACATCATCCGTCCCTCCCAACCCCCGCCGGACGGCCGCAGCCCCCATTGCTGGGTGGCTTTCGGTTTCTCGGACGGCCACTGGAACCTGCAACAGCTGGACGTGCGCGGTTCCGGCCAGGCGATGGCGGACGCTCTCACGACGCAGATCCTCGATCGCTGGCGCCGGGCGCTGCGCGCACGGCCATGATTCCCATGACTGCACCCCGTTTCGCATCTTCGATCTCTCTATGAATGCTCCACCCCGCTCTCCTTCGATCCCGTGCCGCGCCACGTCGCGCCGCGCGTTCCTCAGGCGGTCTGGTCTTGCCGCGGCAGCCCTGGCGGCGCCGGGAGTGATTCCCGGCTCGGTCCTGGGCCGGGGCGGCGCGCTGCCGCCCAGCGAACGGATTGCCATGGGCTTCATCGGGCTGGGCGGACAAGGGAGCGGGCATTTGCTGGGCGGCGCGTGGACGTATGTGCCCGGAGGGTATGTGGCGCGGGACGACGTTCAGGTGCTGGCGGTGTGCGACGTCCGGCAGGAGCGCCGGGAGAGCGCCCAGCAACGCTGCAACCGGATGTATGCCCAGAAACTCGGCCAGGCCGGCTACCATGGCGTCCAGGCCTATAACGACTTCCGCGACGTGCTCGCCCGGCCCGACATCGATGCCGTGCTGATTGCCGTCCCCTATCACTGGGCCGCCCCCATGGCCATCATGGCCGCCCGCGCCGGCAAGGACGTCTATTGCGAAAAACCCGTCGCCATCACCACGCGCGAATCGCGTGTGCTGGTGGAAACCTGCCGGCGTTTTGGCCGGATCTACCAGGCCGGCACCCAGCAACGATCCGAATACGGCGGGAAATTCCGACTTGCTTGCGAGCTGGTTCGCAACGGGCGCATCGGCCAGCTCAAGGAGGTCTACGCCTACCGCCAGCCCGGCGCCCTGGCCCCCAGCGCCTGGACCTCCGACCGCACCGTGCCCGTTCCCGCCGGATTCGACTGGGACCTGTGGCTGGGGCCATTGCCCTGGCGCCCTTTCGGGGGCGAAGCCGGCCACACGTTGTCCGGGTTGTTTGTCGGCGATGTCAACTGGAGCCCGCACCATTACGACATCGTCCAATGGACTGTCGATGCCGATCCCCGGTCCCCCATCCAGGTCACCTACGAAGGCAGAGGCGGGAATCCGGATCATGCGGTCATTCACTACCGCTACGCCAACGGCGTGGTGGTCCATTCGACAGGATACCCCGGCGAACCCGTCGGCCCCGACGGCGGCGCCTGCTTTGTCGGCACCGAAGGCCGCATCGCCGTCGACCGGGCGAACCTCGTGTCCTACCCCTCCCGGATCCTCAGGGAACCCCTCCGTCCGGACGATCGGCGCGTCTATCGCGCCACCAGCCATTCCGGCAACTTCCTCGAATGCGTCCGCTCCCGCCGCCCCACCATCTGCAATCCCGAGACGGCGGCCTACACCATCAACGCCATCCTCATCGGCGGCATCGCCCTGGCCCTGCAACGCGGCCTCACCTGGGACCCCGTCAGGGGCGAGTTCGCCGGCGACGACACCGCCAACCGCCTCCGGTCCTACGCCGCACGCGCCCCGTGGCGGATCTGAATCTTGAACCTCATCCTCATCATGATCCCTCCATACCCTGGTGGCAACCCTGACCCGCGCACAGACGCGTGTCTTCCCCAACGACGACAGCCGGCCTTGCCCGCGCGCCTTGCCGCCGCGTGTGTCCTCATCACCAGCCTGATCCTCCTGGCCATCCCGCACGCGCCTGCCGCCGAGGAAGATAATCTCATCGCCGCCCTCCGATCCTCCGCAAGCGCCGCGCGCCAATGGGACGCCTGCGAGGCGTTGCGCCGGGTGGGAACCGCCCGGGCCGTCCCGGCGCTGGCAGCGTTGCTGGACGACGAGCGCGCCTCCCACGCAGCCCGCCACGCGCTCGAAGGCTTGCCCTGCCCCGAAGCCGGCGCGGCCCTGCAAGCCGCCCTCAACCGCACCGCCGGCCTGGTGAAAGCCGGCCTCATCGATTCCCTCGGCCGGCGAGCCGAACCCGCGGCGCGGCCGTTCCTCCTACCCCTCCTTTCAGACCCCAACCCCACCATCGCCGCCGCCACTGCAGCCGCCCTCGGCCGAATCGGCGGCGCGGAGGCCCTGGCGGCACTGACGGCGGCCCGCGGCCGGGCGCCCTCCGCGGTGCAGCCGGCCGTGCTTGAAAGCCTGCTCCAATGCGCGGAGCGCCTTCTGCAAAGCGGCGATGCCCCGGGCGCCGCGGCCGCATACCGCGGCCTGTTGAATGCCCCGTGCCCGGCTGTCGTCCGGGCCGCCGCCTGGCGCGGCCTCGCGCTCTGCGATGCCGCCGGGCGCGGCGAGATCGTCCTCAACGCGCTGCGCGGCGGCGATCGCCCCATCCGCATGGCGGCAATCCAATTGCTCCGCGAACTGGACGACACGCGAACAATCCAGGCATGCCTCCGCCAATGGCCGTCCCTGGCCGCCGATGCCCAACTGGCCGTCTTGGACGCGCAGGTGCGGCTCGGCGCCAATCCCCTGCCGACCGTGCGCTCCGCCACCGCCAGCCCGCATCCGGCGCTCCGCGCGGCAGCGTGGCGGGCCCTGGGCGACCTGCAGGACCCTTCGAGCCTTCCCGCCCTCGCCAACGCTGCCGCCCAGGGTGACCCCCTCGAACGCGACGCCGCACGCGAATCCCTCGCCCGCGTCCGCGGTCCCGGAATGCGCGACGCCATCCTCGCTCACCTCGGCAAGGCCGACCCGCTCGCCAAAGCCGAACTGCTCCGCGCGCTTGGCGAACGCGGCGACCGCGACGCGGCGGCCACGCTCGTCGAGCACGCCGGCGCCGATGCCGAGCCCGTGCGGCTGGCGGCGCTCGAATCGCTGCGCCGGCTCGCCGTGGAGCAAACCGTCACCCCGTTGCTGGATCTTGCAGCGCGATCCGCCTCCGACGCCGCCCGTGCCCCCATTCTCAAGGCCCTCTACGCCGTGTGCCAGGGCACACCCGACAAGGACCGAACCGCGCGCGGGCTGGTCCATGCCATGGAACGGCTCCCCAACACCCAACGCCGCCACGTGTTGCCCCTGCTGGCCGAGCTCGGCACGCCCCCCGCCCTCGCGTCCGCCCAAACCGCCTCCCTCGACTCCGACCTCGAACTGGCGCGGGAAGCCGTGCGCGTTCTCGCCCGATGGCCCAACAGCGCGCCGGCGGCGCATCTGCTGGAGCTGGCGCGCGGCGGGGCGGACACGACGCTGCGAACGTTGGCCTTGCGCGGGGGCATCGACGTGGCCGGGCACGAGCCCGACCCGGCGCGGCGCCTGACGTTGCTGCGACAGGCTCGCGCCACCGCCACGCAGACCCCGGAGAAACGGCAGGCGCTGGGCCAGCTCGCACGAATCCCCACCCGCGAAGCGCTCGACGAGGCGTTGAAGGACCTGAACGACCCGGCCCTGGTCAACGAAGCCGCCCTCGCCGCCATCCATATCGCCGAAAGCCTCGCCCCCGCCGACCCCAAGTTTGCCGACGGGGTGGCTGTGAAGGTCCTCGCCCGGTGCCAAACGCCCGATATCGTGAGACGCGCCTGGGCGCTGCGTCTCGTGCCCGGCAGCGGAGCATCGTTCATCCGGGACTGGCAAGTGTGCGGGCCCTACCGACAGGAAGGCGCCGTCGGCGCCCAGGCCGTGTTCGACATCCCGTTCGGCCCGGAAAACGCCGGTCACCCGGTCGATTGGCGGCCCGTGCCGCGCACCGAGCACGTGAACCTCCTGGCGCTGTTCCCCAACGCCTCCAACTGCGCCGCCTACCTCCGCGCCCATATCCTCGCCTCGCAGGCCTGCGAGGGCGCGCTGCTGATGGGAAGCGACGACGGCATCAAGGCGTGGCTCAACGGCGACGTGGTCCACAGCCATAACGTCGACCGCGGCGAGGTCCCCGACCAGGACGTCGCCCCCGTCCGCCTCAAGCAGGGCGCCAATCTCCTCATGCTCAAAATCACCCAGGGCGGCGGCGGCTGGTCCGCCTCCGCCCGCTTCGTCGGCGCCGACGCCAAGCCCATCCCCGGCCTGACGATCGAGCCGGCGGCGGGAAAGTGAAGAGACGCACCCGCCGGGACGCGCGCGGCGCGGCGCGCGCCGGCAGCGGCGTGGCCCCTCACGACACGGCGACCAGCCGGCGAAGCTCCAGCAGGCAGCCTTTGGGCGTGGCGCGGCTCAGGCGCGGAAAGCGTCCGCTGACCTGGAGATATTCCCCGTGGCGCATCAATTTCACCTTGCCGTCCCTCACTTCGACGGAGGTGATGCCGCGCTGGTGCGCCAGCAGTTTCAACGCCGTCACCTGAAACAACAGCGTCACCGGCGCCGGCAGCGGCCCGAACCTGTCCTTCAATTCCGCCTTCAACGCCGCCAGCCCATCCTCGTCCGTGACCTCGGCCAGCTTCCGATACATCTGCACCCGAAGCCCCGCGTCGGTTACGTAACCCGACGGCAGGCAAGCCGCGGCCGTCGCCACCCGCACCGGCGGCGGCTCCGGAACGGCGCCGGCCTCGGACCCCCACACCGCGGTGTCGGGAGGGACGGCGATTTCGGGCGGTGTTGGCCGGCGGCGGCGTTGGCCGGCGGCGGCGGGCCGCCGGGCGGAGGCGGACGGTTGAGCGTCCGAGGGATGGGCGACGAGGAAGTCGAGTTGGACGGTGACGTCCACGCGGGGTTTGGGTTTTTCGCCTTTGAGGGTGGCGACGCTTTGCTTCAACAGCTGGCAGTAGAGGTCGAACCCGACGGCGGCGATGTGGCCGCTTTGCTGGGGGCCAAGGAGGTTGCCGGCGCCGCGAATTTCCAGGTCGCGCATGGCGATCTTGAAGCCGCTGCCGAGGGAGGAGTATTGGCGGATGGCGCTGATGCGTTTGCGGGCGTCGCTGAGGAGGCGGGCGTGGCGTGGGATGAGGAGGTAGGCGTAGGCCTGGTGTTTGTAGCGCCCGACCCGCCCGCGCAGCTGGTAAAGGTCGCCCAGGCCAAACCGGTCGGCCCGGTTGATGATGATCGTGTTGGCGTTGGGGATGTCGATCCCGCTTTCGATGATGGTCGTGGACAGGAGCACGTCGGCATCGCCGCTCACAAACCGCGTCATGACCTCCTCGAGCGTGTCGTCGTCCATCTGGCCATGGCCCACCACGAGGCGCGCCTGGGGCACCAGTGCGGCCACACGGAGCGCCACCGCGTCGATGTCCATCACGCGGTTGTGCAGAAAAAACACCTGCCCGCCCCGGCCCAGCTCCCGCTGAATCGCGTCGCGAATCACCCGCTCGTCATACGGCGTCACAATCGTCTCCACCGGCAACCGGTCCTGCGGCGGGGTTTCGATGGTGCTCATGTCGCGGGCGCCGGTGAGGGCGAGATGCAGGGTGCGCGGGATGGGGGTGGCGCTGAGGGTGAGCACGTCCACGAGCTGCCGCAGGCGCTTGAAGGTTTCCTTGTGCATCACCCCGAACCGCTGCTCCTCGTCGATCACCACCAGCCCCAGATCCTTGAACCCAAGGTCCGCCTGCACCAGGCGGTGGGTCCCAATCACAATGTCCACCGCCCCCGTCGCCAGGCCCCGGATCACCGACTGCTGCTCCCGCCGCGTGCGAAAACGCGACAGCATCTCGAGCCGGACCGGGTAATCGGCCATCCGCTCCCGAAACGTGTTGTAATGCTGCTGCGCCAGAATCGTCGTCGGCACCAGCACCGCCACCTGCTTGCCCCCCATCACCGCCTTGAACGCCGCCCGAATCGCCACCTCCGTCTTCCCATACCCCACATCCCCGCAAATCAACCGGTCCATCGGCCTCGACCGTTCCATGTCCGCCTTGCATTGCACAATCGCCCGCATCTGGTCCGGCGTCTCCTCATACAGAAACGCACTTTCAAACTCCCGCTGCCAGGGCGCGTCTGCGCCAAACGCGTGTCCTGGAAGGGACTCGCGTGCGGCCTGGATGGACAACAGTTCGGACGCCAGGTCGCGCACGGCCTGTTCGGCTTGCGCCTTGGTCTTGGTCCAGCGCGAGCCGCCCAGCGTGTTCAGGGGCGGCCGGGCTTTGCCGGCGCCAACATATCTGCTGACCAAGTGCGCTTCGGTGATCGGCACGTAAAGACGCGGCGCAGGCTGGCCGGGATCCCGCGGCGCATACTCAATGACCAGGCACTCCTGGCCGCTGTCCGGCATCGGCTTGCGGGCACTCCCCCCTGTGGCCGGCCGCTCCGCGGGCGGCGGCAGAACCCGCAGCCCGGCATAAAGCCCGATCCCATGCTGCACGTGCACCACCAGGTCCCCCTCCCTCAACTCGCTGAAATCCATCTCCAGCAGCGACCGCGACGTCTGCGCATGCGGCGACTTCAAACGCCGCGGCCGCTGCACCTTGTAGCGGGCGAAAATCTCCGCATCGGTCACCACCACCACCTTCGCCGCCGCGTTTAAAAAGCCCTCCGTCAACGCCCCCAAATGCGTCCATACCCCCCCCCCCCCCCCCCCCCCCCCCCCCCCCCCCCCCCCCCCCCCCCCCCCCCCG
>JAFGQR010000067.1 GCA_016935555.1 Verrucomicrobiota bacterium | reverse complement strand
GAAAAACCATGCCAATTGCCGGTCGCGGTTGGATGGGCTCATGGGTGTTCTTTTCCGTGTCCTCGGCGTGTTCCGTGGTTGACCTGAACAGTTACCGCGCCACTCACGCAACCACTGATCGAACGGCAGCCGCCCTTCACTCGTGCGATAGACCAGGACGGACCTGGGCTTGTTGTCCATCGCTCAACTGTAGCTTATATGCTACAGTTGTCAACTTCCAGAATTCGCCGCGGGAATCGCCGCAAACCGGTGCGAGGCACGCCGTAGGCTCGCGGTAAGGTTTAACGTTCGGCCTCGGGTGATGCGAACGTCTCGCCATCCGCCCCTCGAAGGCTTCTGCGCGGCCTGCAAACCTGCGGACCGCCTTGGCAGTGGTGCGAGGAACACGTCCACGTGGATGAAACCTCGCCGCTGGCTGGCCGCTGGCGATCCGACGCGTCGCCTTGGGTGCGGGCGCGTCATGGAGGATGTCGCCAACAACGCCGTTCACGACATTGCCGTGCAGTGTGCGGCCCAGAGCGCCAACCGGCCTTTCTCACTGCCCCGTGAGGAAGGCGCCCATTCCCCGCCGCTGCGCGGCGGGCCTGGAGTCCTTGACGATCGCCCGGCCCCTTCCGCACGCCGACGTCCAAACTTAATCTGCGAGCAACGTATTCCACAGGTCAAGGACTCTAGGGAGCCTTTTTTTTCAGCGCGTCCAATTCGCGGCGCAACTCGCGCTGAGCCCGCTGCAGGTCGAGGACCTCCTGGCGCAGCGCGCCCAGGTCAACGGCGGGCGGGCGCGATTCGCGCAGGGCCGCCACGGCCTGTTCGGCGGCGCGCCGGAGGGGGGTGGGTTCCGGGGCGCGGGTGAAGGTTTCGAGGGCGGCGAGGGCCTGGGGGTCGCGGAGGGTGCCGAGGGCGGTGACGGCGGCGCGTCGGAGGCGCTCATTGGGGTGGTGGAGGTGGGCGGAGAGGAGGTCGCGGACGGGGCGTTTGTCGTTCTGGTGGCGGGCGAGCCAGGCGAGGGCGTCGAGGGCTTGGGCGAGGCCGGAGGGGGTGAACGCGGCGGCATGGGTGCGGATGCGGGCGAGGAGGGGCTGGAGGTGCGCCGGGTCATCCTGGGCGCGCATGGTGGCGATGGCGGCGTCGGCCAGGATGTGGTGGAAGGAGTTGGAGGAAAGAAAGGCGGCGAGTGTGGCGCGCACGTCCGGCGTGGGATAGGGAGCGAGGGCTCGGAGGGCCTCGGCCTGCAGGATTGGGTTGGACTCGGATTTCAGGAACGCCAGCGCGGTGGCGGCGGTGTCCGGTCGATAGGAGCGGGTGAGGGCTTGGATCACGTGCTGGCGGACCTGGGGGTGGGGCTGGGCAGTGCTGGCGCGCAGCGCGGCAAGGGCGGCGTCGGTGCCGATGGCGTCCAGTGCCTTGGCTGCGGCGAGGCGGACGGCGTGGAAGGGGTCGCTGTTGAGCGCGGTGTGGAGTTGGGCCACGGTGGCGTCGTCCCGGTTCCGGCCCAGCTGCCGGGCGGCGAGCAAGCGGCCGATCATGTCGGTGCGGTTGGTCAGCTGGGCGTGGAGCATGGGGGCGGGCGGGTTGAACGCGATGGTGGCCAGCAGTTCGACGTCGGGGTCGGGCCGCACGATGGTGGGGCGGCGGGGCAGGGGGACATGGAAATCCTCGGTCGGCGCGCTGACGGTCAGGGTGCGGTCGAGGGATTCGAAGGGGCCGTGGAAGCGGAGTTTGAGCGGCACATGGAAGAGGAGGACGGCGGCGCCGAGTTTCTGGGTTTGGCGCACGGTCACGCGGGCCAGTCCGGCGCGTTCGTCCCAGCGGTAATCGACGGTCAGTTCGGGGTAATGGGCGTGGAAGACCCATTGATCGAAGAACCGGTCGAGGGACCGGCCGGAGAGTTCCTCGAACACGGCGACGAGGTCGGCGGTGACGGCGGTGCGGTATTGGAAGCGTTGGAGGAAGGTTTGGACGCAGCGGCGGAAGAGGGGGTCGCCGAGTTGGCTGCGGAGCATGTGGAGCACCCAGGCGCCTTTGGGGTAGGCGAGGTAGCTGAACTGGTCGTCGGGGTGACGGAAGTCGCGCCGGACGATGGCGTTGGTGTCGTTGGGGTGCTTGAAGATCTCTTCAGCCGCCTGGTGCATGCGGTAGCGGAGCTGGTCGGGGCCGTGCTTGTGAGCGTCGTAGAGCGTTTCGTAATAGGTGGCGAAGCCTTCGTTGAGCCAGATATGGGCCCAATCCTTGCAGGTGACGAGGTCGCCGAACCACTGGTGCGCCAGCTCGTGAGCCACCAGGCCCTGGCTGCTGCGCAGACCCTCGAACTCGGGCGGATGCAGGGTGCGGTCGGTCAAGGTGGTGAGGCTGGTGTTTTCCATGCCGCCGACGACGAAGTCCAGCACGCACACCTGGTAGTATTTGGCCCAGGGATAGGGGACGCCCGTGTGCTCCTCGTAGAAGGCGAGCATGTCGGCGGTGCCGCGGAAGGAATTGGAGGCGCAGGCGAACTGCGATGCGGGCGTGTAAAAGGCCAGCGGGATGTCGCGGTAGCGGTCGTGAAGGCCCTCGAAATAACCGGCGACGAGCGAGATCAGGTAGGCCACATGAGGCTTGTCCTGGAGCCAGCGCACCGCCACCCGGCACGACGCCGGATCGGGCGTCTTCGAGACCATGTGTCCGTTGGACAAGACGGTCATGCCCCGGGGCACGCGGCACGTGATTTCCGAGGTGAACTTCTCGTTGGGCGCATCGAAACAGGGAAACCAATGCCGCGACGTGACGGATTCGCCCTGGGTCCACAGCTGCATGTCCCAGGCCGGGTAGCCCGTCTCCGGCGTCCGGAAATACAGCCCCTGGCGCGGTGTGGCGGCATAGCGAATGGTGAGCGCGGTTTCGCGGTCCGGCGCGATGGGCGATTGGAAGGTGACAATGAGTTGCGTCTCGGTCGTGTGCCAGTCCCGGACGGGCTCGGAAGCCGACACCTCGCGCACGTCGAGGGCCACCGCGTCGAGCGCCAGTTCGTCAAGCGGCAGCGCGATGGGCTTGAACCGGAATCGTGCGGTCCCTGTCACCGCGCGCGCCTCGAAGTCGGGCGTGATATCGAGTGCAAGGTGCAGGATGTCCGCCTTCCGGCTGGGCGCATACTGGCGTGCGGGGCCGGCGGCGGCCTGCCCGACCGCCGCGCGGTCGTCGTGGCCGCCTTCGCCTTCTGCGGCCCGGCCCCAATGCAAACTGCCTCCTCCCAGTCCAAGGCTCAGGACCAGCCATCGCGTAATGTGTCGGTTCATGGATATGGTGACGGGCCCGTTCATAGCACCAACCCGGGGCACAACGGAAGCCCGGAAGCGCAAAGATTGCCGGAGGCGCCGAGGGCGGGGGGGCGGTTCAGGGGCGCGCGGTTGGGCTTGGCAGCTGGGCGCGGCGCCACGCGAACAAAAACCCGGGCACCTCGATCAGGGGATGATCGGATGCCCGGGGGAATTTTCGAATTAATACAAACGTAGGATTACGTGGGAATTCCGGCACGGGCTTGTATCCAACCCGCGCCGAAAGCTGGTCATTCAAAGAACAACGCGAACGCATTGTGAATGCGTGTGCGTCACCCACAACTTGCGCAGGCGGGTGGCATTTGTCAAGTCTCCCGAGGCCATATTCGGGTTCGGCATCCGCCGGCTGTGTTGCGCGGGCGGCGCGGGGCTGGGGACGGCCGGGGATGTTTGTCCACCTAATTCTCCAAAAAAAAATCGTCCGATCCGGGTTTCATATTTACAGGCGGAGGTCGGCTGTTAGGATGGGGCCCGCAATCATGAAGAAAGTTGAGGCCATCATTAAGCCGTTCAAGCTGGACGAAGTGAAGGAAGCGCTGTCGGGTTTGGGTGTGGAGGGCATGACCGTGACGGAGGTCAAGGGTTTCGGCCGGCAGAAGGGGCACACGGAGATCTATCGGGGCAGCGAATACACGGTCGATTTCCTGCCGAAGATCAAGGTGGAAGTCGTCGTCAGCGACGCGCTGGTGCCCGAGGCCATTGCCGCCATCGTCAAAGCCGCCCGCACGGGCAAGATCGGCGACGGCAAGGTCTTCGTCAGTCCGATCGAAAACGCGGTGCGCATTCGGACGGAGGAGACGGGCGAGAAAGCGGTTTAAGCCCCGGGGCGGGGGGGGGACGGGTGTCTCTTCTACCGAAGGCGTCCCTGGCGAGTTGCATTGAAGATTTCGGAACAGGTATGGGCCAGATGAGCAAAGCATTGTCCCCGGCCGTTGCGACTCCGAAGAGCGCGATTGAGATGGCCCGGAAAGCGGGCGCGAAGATGTTCGACATCAAGTTTGTCGACGCCTTTGGGAGCTGGCAGCAT
>JAFGQR010000066.1 GCA_016935555.1 Verrucomicrobiota bacterium | reverse complement strand
GGCGCCTCGCTCTGGAAAACCGCTTGGCGGTTTTCCCCCCACAAGAAGGTCTTGTTCAGGAGCCGCCACGCAGTGGCGGAACAGAGTCCTTGACGACCGCCCCGCAACTTGCGCCTTGCAGCGCACAAACTTGATCTGCGAGCAACGTCTTTCAAGGGGGGCAAAGACTCCAGCGACCGCGCCGCATGGCACGGCCAGGGAGGGAGCGCACGGCGTCCGTGGCGTGTGATCGCACCCGGAACGTTTGCCGATCGTTTCCTGGTTGCTGCGCAGTGCGGAGTCTGCATCATCAGCGTGTCCTGCCGATGACTCGCCGCAAACTGAAGCCGGTGTATTTGATCGTGGAAGGCCTGAACGCTTTCGCGACCGGCTATTATTTCACCTATCTGTTCTTCCACCTCACGGCGGCCTTTCATTTCACCAATGTCGAAAACCTGGCGGCGGCTGCGGTCGCCGGGCTCGTCTATGCCATGACCGCCTGGTATGGCGGGCGTTTTGGCCAGGTGCACGGTCCCTGGATCGCGCTCAAAACCGGATTCACGCTCATGGGCTCGAGCCTGCTTGCCGGGCTGTGGCTGCGGTGCGGCGCCGGCCAGATGATGGTTCTGGTGGTGTGGGCGGTCGGCATGTGTTTCACCTGGCCCACCCTCGAAGCGATGGTCAGCGAAGACGAAGATCGCATCGGCCTGACCCGGATGGTGGGCGTTTACAACCTGGTCTGGGCGGGTTCCAGCGGCCTGGCCGCGTTTGTGGGCGGGGCGCTGTTCGAGCGGTGGGGTGCGGCGAGCGTGTTCTGGCTGCCGGCCGGCATCCACGCGGTGCAGTTGTTCCTCACCTTCGCGTTGGAGCGCCGCCACGCCGCCGGGCGCCTCCATCCCATTGCGCCTCCCGGTGCCGGGTCCGCGCCCTTGCCGCCGGAACCCGTATCCGCAGAGGCTGAAGCCGCCCACGTGAGCCGCCTCACGGCGCGGTCGTTCCAGCGGATGGCCTGGCTGGCCAATCCCTTTGCGTATATTGCCATCAGCACGGTGATCCCGCTCATCCCGGAACTGGCCCATCGCTACGGGTTGAGCCCGATGGATGCGGGCTTTTTCTGTTCGGTTTGGCTGTTTGCCCGGTTAGGGGCGTTCGTCGCGCACTGGCGCTGGACGCACTGGCACTATCATTTCGGGTGGCTGCTGAGCGCCTACCTCGGTCTTGTGGCCAGCTTCGCCGCCATCTTCCTCGCACCCCACCTCTGGGCTGTGGTCGTCGCCCAGGTGTTCTTCGGCTGGGCCATCGGGGTGCTCTATTATTCCTCGCTCTTCTACTCGATGGATGCCAGCCCCGCCAAAGCTGTTCACGGGGGCATCCACGAGTCGGCGATTGGCATGGGCACCTTCGCCGGTCCGGCGATGGGCGCGCTCGCCCTGCGCGGCTTTCCCGGCGCGGCCCACACCAGCACCTGGGCCGTCAGCGGGCTGCTCTTGGTGGGATTGGTCGGGCTGTTGTGGATGCGCCGCAACGGGCGCCCCCGCTAACCTGCATTTCTCAGTGCGGTGAGAAATGCGGGCTACATCCCCGCGGGAAGCTTGATCCCCAGCCCCGGGCGCGGGCATCCTTGGCCCCGGCGGAATTCCGCCGTTATGGGAATGCTCGAACACAAATTGGGCGTCGTCTTTGGCATCGCCAACAAACGGTCCATCGCCTGGGCAATCGCCCAGGCATGGGCGCGTGAAGGGGCGCGCCTGGCGTTCACCTATCAGGGCGACCGGCTCAAGGACAACGTTGCCGAACTCGCCCGCGCGTTTGGAACCGAGACGCTTCTCCTGCCGTGCGACGTGACGAAGGACGACGACATTGCGCGTGTGTTCGAGGATGTGAGGCGGGAGCTGGGCGGGCTGCACCTGATGCTGCACTCGGTGGCCTTTGCCCCCAAGGAGGCGCTCGAAGGCCGGTTCCTCAACACCACCCGCGAGGCCTTCCGCATCGCCCACGACGTCAGCGCCTACTCGCTTGTCGCCCTGGCCCGCGCCGCGGCGCCGCTGATGACCGAAGGCGGCAGCATCGTCGGCATGAGCTATTACGGCGCCGAAAAGGTCGTCCCGCATTACAATGTCATGGGCGTCGCCAAAGCCGCCCTCGAAGCCTGCACCCGCTACCTCGCCCACGACCTCGGCCCCCAACGCATCCGCGTCAATTGCATCAGCGCCGGCCCCGTCAACACCCTCGCCGCCCGCGGCATCGCCGGGTTCGGCGCCATGCTCCGCCACTACGAGGACCATGCCCCTCTGAAGCGCAACGTGCTCCCCGAAGAACTGGGCGCCACCGGCGTTTTCCTGGCCAGCGACGGCGCGGCGGCGATCACCGGCCAGGTCCTGTATGTCGATTGCGGCTACCAGATCATGGGGATGTAAAATTCAGTAAAAGTACTGATTGCGCTTAAAACCGGTTCCCGCTAACGTTCCCTCGATTCGGGTGAACAGAACGTTTCTTCAGCGGGGTCCCCCAACCCCCACCTCCTTGGCGTCTGTTACCCGAATCACTTTTTTTTGTACCCGCCCGCCGTTGGTCTCCTGCCGGACTTAGGTTCTAACCTGCATTGCTCGCCAGGAACCTGGCGAGCAATGCAGGCTAGGGACCCGGATCCGCAGCTGGAGGCTCGGTGCGCACGCGCCGCAAGCCGAACGCGTCGAAATCTGCCTTGAAGGGGTAATCGACCGTGAGGGTGGTCCGGCCGCGCAACCAGACGCTGACCGAGTCAGTGAGGGGCCGGATCGGGCGGCTGGCGTAGGACACGAAGTGACCATGCAGCCCGGGAAGGGCGGTCCATTCGATGCTGGCCGCGCGCGGGTCGGAGTCCTGGCCGGTGGGATCGAAGCCGACGAAACACTGATGCTCGCGATCGAGCGCCCAGGAGGAGCGGACCCGCCCTGTGAGGATGTACGTTTCGCGCCGGCTCAATCCCCCCACCCGCTGCACAAAACCCCCGTCCACGGTTTTCCGGTTGAATCCGCCGCCGATCACCCGGGCGAAGCGGTTGGTGGGGTCGGGTCCATCGGCAACCCAGGCATGGGTGGTGCCGGGATCCGTCGCGAACGGCATCCAGCCGTCGGGGGCGCCCTGCGCGTTGGCCAGCTGGCCGGCCTGCATGTCGCCGTTGACGAGCAGGTTTCCCGGGTCGGTGGGCGCATCCGGGGCGCGCGGGGTGTGTTCCCGTGCGTGTTCGTATTCGAGAATCTGCAAGTCGAGGTCGAACGGCATCGCCTCCGCGCCGGCCTTGAAGGCCGTGCCCGCAGGGCAGGTGTCCGGAGCGCATTTGCGATAAGGATTGAAGCCGGGCCGGCGGTCGCTGACCTGGCCTTTGATGTTGACGAAGCCGTCGAGGGTTTCATGGTTTTCCAGGCTCTCAAACTCCACGGCATACGTGTCGCCGGGCGTCAGCGGAACCTCCCCCGGGGCGAATGCGCAGCACAGGACGCCCCACGACGCGTCGCCGGTGTAATTGCCGTTGCCGATGGCGATCTTTTCGATGCCAACCACGTGGCCGCCGGGGCCGCCGCGGCGCACGCGCACGGTGGCGCGCTGGCGGTTCAACGGGGGCTGGGTGCCGCCGGTGGCGGCGTAGAGCACGACGGCGGCGAGGCCGCGGCCGCGGGCGCGGTAGGTTTGCGACCATCGGCGCGCAAAGCCGGCGAACTCGCCGAACTGGCGGTGGACCCTCTTGTTGTAGGGGATCACGAGCCCGTCGTGGTCGGTGGCCACCGTCAGCCAAAGGTCGTGGCGCTGCCACCCATTGCTGCCCTGGCCCAGACGGTACGCATCCGCCGCCTCGTCGCTGTCGCTCCGCCAGAACGCCTGAAACGTGTTGCCTGGGATTTCGGCACACAGGTGCACGGCGTAGGTCTCGCCGCGTTCCAGCGGCACCTCGCCCGAGTTCCATCCCGCCGACCAGACATAGTTCTTGCCTCCGCCCGAATCCACGCCCAGCACCGGCACGGTCGGCCCCACTTGCGGCCATTGGTCCGGCGCGCCGTCGTTGCGCCGATGCACCGACACGAGCAGATTCTGGCCCTGGGGCCCGAAACCGTCCATGCCGTCGTGCGCCAGGCGGAACCCGACCTGGGTCACGCTCGTGCCGCGGGCGACAAATGTCTGGTAATAGTCCGTGGCCCGTGCCGGGTCCCAGGCGCTTTCGTCGTGCATGTGGAAATCGAAAGACGGCGTCCAATCCCAACGGTCCACCGCCTCCCCGGGCCTCAGGTAAAGACGGGTGCGCACAATGGGGCGGATGAAATGCGCGGGGCCGGTGAACACCAGCGTGTAATCGCCGGCCGGCCCGTTGATCCGATACCACCCCGCCGGCTCCGTTTCCCACGTCCGAAACGCGCGCGTCTCCACCCCGGATCCGCCCGGGCTGGCGACGCAAAGCACGCCCGCATAGGGGAATTTGGCGGGCAGGCCCGCGACGCGGGGACCTTCGAGGCGCCCGGAGAACACCGCCTGGGCGGCGGCATCCCAGGATCCGGCAGCCGTCAAGACAAGAGCCCACAAGGCCGGGAAGGGTGGCAGGTGCATCATGCGCGTGATGCTTAATCCCACCCGCCGCCATTGGCCATCAAATAGTGCGGGCAGATCGAGCGGGCGGGCCGGCACGCTCCGAACCACGGGAGGCTCCGGTGGAGTTCCGAACGTCGAAAGGCATTTCAAGCACCCGCCTCAACTACGGCCGCATGTGGCGGCTTGCATGCCGGCCAAACCTGGCGGGCGGCGGGCGGCCCGGCCATCCCACGCGTCATGAACTGCCGCCACCCCGGAGCCCCGCGCGCCGGAGGGGGCGCGAAGCAGTGTCGGGCGCCGTCTCAGCGCGTCCGGGGCAGCGGCGCGCGGCGTCCCGGGGCCTGCGGGGCAGGGGAGGAGGAGGGGGCGGGGGCGGGCGCGACGGTGCGCCGGAGCCGCTCGGGGGGTTCGAAACGGATCACCATTTCATTGGTGCGCGCGTAGCCGAGCTTTTCGCGGGCGAGACGCTCAAGAACGGAAGGGTCGTTGAGCAGGGCGTCGGTGGACGCCGTCAGCTGCCTGGCCAGTTTCTGTTCGGCGATGATTTTGGAGTCGAGCGCGATGATTTCCTTGCGGTAGCGCCGGTTCTGGTCGATCAGGGGCAGGTACCAGAAGAACACGCCCAGCGCGCCTGCTGCGAAGAGCAGGATGACCGCCAGCTTGTTCAGCGTTTCCCAAATGCCCACGTTCACCCGCACGGCCCGACTTAAGCACGACGGCCTCCGGTTGGGAAGCGCAGAATTTTGCTCGTCACGGCGTTCCCGGGCGCGTAGGCTGCATGGCATGGGTGCGGAGACGCACCGGGTGCGATTATGAACATACTTTTGGTATACCCCCAAACGCCGGACACGTTCTGGAGTTTCAAACATGCGCTTCACTTTGTTTCGAAGAAGTCGGCCTTTCCGCCGTTGGGCTTGCTGACGGTGGCGGCGATGCTTCCGGCGGAATGGTCGCTGCGGCTGGTCGACATGAACGTGAGACGGCTGCGGGAGGAGGACCTGCGGTGGGCCGACTACGTGATGGTCAGCGCCATGATTGTCCACAAGGAATCCGTGCATGCGCTGGTGGAGCGCTGCGAACGGCTGGGCAAGCCCATCATCGCGGGCGGCCCGCTGTTCACCACCGGCCACGAGGCCTTTCCCAGGATCCAGCACTTCGTCCTGGGCGAGGCGGAGGGCATCCTGCCCGAACTGGTGGCGGATTTGCGGCGCGGCACGCCGCGTCGGATCTACCGGAGCGAGGGCTTTCCGGCGATCGCCAAGGCGCCCATCCCGCGCTGGGATCTGATCCGCCTCAAGCACTACAACACCATGGCGGTCCAGTTCAGCCGCGGCTGCCCCTTCGACTGCGAATTCTGCGACATCATCGTCATGAACGGGCGCGTGCCGCGCACCAAGTCGCCCGCCCAGCTCATCGGGGAACTCGAAGCCCTGCGCCGGCTCAACTGGAGCCAGATGGTGTTTGTCGTGGACGACAATTTCATCGGCGACAAGCGGCGCACCAAGGCGCTGCTGCGGGAGATCATCGCCTGGCGGCAGCGCGTCCGGCCGAACATGGGGTTTCTGACGGAGGCTTCGGTCAACCTGGCCGACGATCCGGAACTGTGCGAGTTGATGGTGCAGGCCGGCTTCAAAAAGGTGTTTGTCGGCATCGAAACGCCCTCCGCCGAGGGGCTCGAGGAATGCCGCAAACTGCAGAACCGCGGCCGGGACCTGGTGGCGACCGTGCAGACCATCCAGCAGTTCGGCCTGGAGGTCATGGGGGGGTTCATTGTGGGATTCGACAGCGATCCGCAGGACATTTTCAAGCGCCAGTTCGAGTTCATTCAACGGTCGGGCGTGGTGACCGCGATGGTCGGGCTGCTCACAGCCCTGCCCCAGACACGCCTCTACCAGCGCCTGATGAGGGAGGGCCGGCTGGAGGGCGAGAGCAGCGGCAACAACACCTCGGCCGTGCTGAACTTCAAAACCAAACTCAGCCGCGAGTTCCTCCAATCCGGCTACCGCGAACTCATGCGCAAGCTTTACGAGCCCAAAACCTATTACCAGCGCATCCGCATCTTTCTCGACCATTATCACCCCCGCGGCCCGTGGCTGCGCGTGTCGCGCGCGGATTGCCAGGCCCTGATCAAATCGTTCTGGGTCCTCGGTGTCCAGGCCCGCGGCCGATGCGCCTACTGGCGGTTCTTCTGGAGCACCCTGCTGCGGCGGCCCCGCCAGTTCCCCCGTGCGATCGAGCTTGCGATCCTCGGCTACCATTTCCGCCGGGTCGCCAATCTCCTCTGAGGCTCATGCCCCCCTCCGTGCGCCTCGAGTTGCTGCCTCTGGGCACAACCCTGACCGTCGAACAGGGCACGCCCCTCCAAAACGTCCTGTTCGAGCAGGGCGTCGAATTCCCCTGCGGCGGCCGCGGCCGATGCAAAGGCTGCCGCGTAAAGGTGCTTGCCGGCAGCGCGCCGCCGACCCCCGACGACCAGCGCCTGCTATCCGCCGCCGAGCTGGCCGAGGGCTGGCGCCTGGCCTGCCGGATGCGCGCCCTCACTGATCTCCAGATCGAACTCGCCCAGTGGGACGCCCCGATTCTCTCGGACGACTCGGCGTTTGAATTTCACCCGCGCCCGGGCTACGGAGTGGCGGTGGACCTCGGCACGACAACGCTCGTGGCACAACTCCTGGATCTTCGCACCGGCCGGGTGCTGGGAGTGCGCACCGCGCTCAATGCCCAGGCCCGCCACGGCGCCGACCTCATGAGCCGCATCGACTTCGCGCTTGCCGACAACGGCCAGCAGCAATTGCAGACCCTGATCCGCGAACAGATCGGCGGGCTGGTGGGCGAACTGCTGCGCACGACCGGTCACACCGTCGGCGATCTCACCGACATGGTGTTGGTGGGCAACACCGCCATGCACCACCTCTTCTGCGGCGTTCCCGTTAGCCCCCTGGCACACCACCCGTTCACCCCCACCGACGACGGCCCCAAACACTTCCGAGTGCTCCCACCGGCGCCGTCGACGCGCGAGCCGCCCGCGGCTCAGCCCTCGCGCCCTCTGGCGTTCGACGCGATTCCCTCCCCACCGGATCCGCCCGTTCCCGGGGCTCACCCGCCGCGCGGACCGGCGGACGGGGCGACCGCCCATTTTCTGCCCTGTCTGGGCGGCTTTGTGGGGAGCGACGTTCTGGGGGGCATCCTGGCCACCCGGCTTCACGAGAGCCCCGAGCTGGTCGCGCTGGTCGATCTGGGCACCAACGGCGAAATTGTCGTCGGCAACCGCGATCGCCTGCTGTGCAGTTCGACCGCCGCAGGCCCGGCCTTCGAGGGCGCCCGGATCGCCTCGGGCATGCGGGCGGCCACGGGCGCCATCTCCGAGGTCAGCGTCAAAGACGGCCAGTTCCAGTGCGGCGTCCTCGGCCGGAGCGCACCGCGCGGCATCTGCGGCAGCGGGCTGGTGGATGCCGTCGCCGGCGGACTCGACCTGCGCCGGATACACCCTTCCGGCCGGCTCGCCGACGGCAAGCGCATGCCGTTGTGCCCGCCCGTCGAGATCACCCAGGCCGACATCCGCGAACTCCAGTTGGCCAAGGGCGCCATCGCGGCCGGCATCCGGATTCTCATGGAACTCTATGGCGCCCCGCTGGACGAGCTCCGCCGGATTTACCTGGCGGGCGCCTTTGGGAATTACATCAACCTCCAGAGTGCCGCGCGGATTGGGCTGCTGCCGTTCAGCTCCGAGCGGGTGGTGGCGGCCGGCAACACGGCGCTGCTGGGGGCCAAGCTGGCCCTCTTCAATCTCCCGGAAACACAAGGCGCCTACGACGATCTCCGGCGCCTCATCACCCACGTGTCGCTCAGAGAACACCCCCGCTTCCAGGACGTCTTCGTCGAGGAATTGACGTTCCCCCAGCCCTCCGCCCCCAACGCCTGAGCATCGGGCGGACCTCCCGCAGGCCATGTCCAATCCCTCCCCAGCCAGGACCGGAACCGCAACCTTGCGAAAGCCGCCGTTGCCTGCCAGGGGGGGCTGGTCCCGGCGCTCATGGCTGGCAGACGCCGCAGGATGGGCGTGTTACCTGGGGGTGCTGGTGTGGCAGGTCAACCCTCCGCTGATGCATCACGGCGGCGGTGTGATCCAATTCTTCCCCACCTTCCAATGGGGAGGGGACTTCTGCCGGGAACTGCTGCGGCAGCCGGGCGGCGCCGCACGGTACGTGTCGGCGCTCCTGGCGCAGGGATTCCAGCAAGCCTGGCTCGGGGCGCTGGTGCTCGCGGTGCAGGCGTGGCTCCTGGCGGCGGGCACGGAGGCATACCTGCGCGTCTTGGACGCGGTGCGGTGGCGCTGGCTCCGCTGGGTGCCGCCCCTGGCGCTGCTCGCGTTGCACGCCAGCTATACCTGTTGCCTGCTGCCGGCAAACGCGCTGCTGGCCGCCCTGGGCATGGCGCTGCTGTATGCGCACGCCGGCAACATCGTCGCCAGGAAGAGACGCGGCTTTCAGCAGCCTCCCGCGTGGTCGGCTCTCGTCATCCTGGTGCTGGGGGGCCTGCTTTACGCCGTCGCCGGCAGCGCTCTGACGGTCTTCGTGGCGTTGGCGGCGGCGGTGGAACTCCATCGGGGCCGCTGGAAGCTGGCGTGCCTGCTGGCGCCGCTGGCGGTGGCCGTGCCGCTGGCGGCCGACCGCATGTCCTTCGGGCCGGGCGTGGACGGGATCTGGGGAACGATAGGGTCCGTGCCCGGCAATCTCGACGGGCTCCCGTCTCAAGCGAAGGTCCTCCTTTACGGGCTGTATCTTCTCCTGCCGGTGGCGGGCGTCGCCATCGTTCTGCGGCGCCGGCTCAAGCCCCCCGGGCAGACCGTGTCCGGCAGAACGGCCGCCCCGGCGGGCGGGGGTGGGTGGCCCGGGATGGTGAGACTGGCGGCGGTGCTGGGGGCGATGGGGGCGGTGGTCGCCGGTTTTTCCGACCAGCGGTTGAAGGCGTTGCTTGAGGTGGATTACCACGCCAGCCGGCGGCAGTGGCCGGATGTGCTGGCGGCGGCCCGGAACAATGCGGACCATTCCTATGTGCGATGCGCCGTCAACCGGGCGTGGTATCATCTGGGGCGGTTGGGCCATGAGTTGCCCCTGACGCAAACGCCCGAGCACCTGCTCTTGCCCCTGGGCGATCCGGCGGCGCATTGGCATGGGATTGACCTGTATCTTGACCTGGGGAGTTTGAACCTCGCGTTGCATCACGCCACCGAGGCCATCGCCTTCTATGGCGAACAGCCGTTTCTCCTCAGGCGGCTGGTCCTCATCCACCTGGCCTTGGAGAATATCGGCACCGCCAGAATCCATCTGCGCGCCCTCAGGCGCACCCCGTTCCAGGCGGCGTGGGCCGCCGACTGCCTGCGACGCCTCGAACGTGATCCCGCCTGGGTCCGGGATGAAGAAGCCGCGCGCTGGCGGCAACAGAATCCCGTTGCCGACGACCTGCTTCCCATGCCTGCGGAGCCCCTGCTGCTCCGCCTGCTCGAGGCGTCGCCGGACAACCGGATGGCGGCGGAGTATCTGATCGCGCACCGCATGCTGGCAAGGGATCTCCAGGGATTGGCCAGGCACTTCCGCCGGCTGGACACCATGGGGCTGACCAACCTGCCGCCGCGATACGACGAGGCGGCAGTGCTGGCTGCCGAGCGCGCCGGGATCGACCCCGGGCAGTTCAGGCCCCCGCCCAGCGCGGCGGCGCTGGCTCGTTATCGGATGTTCCAAACCGCAGCGCTGGCTGCAGGATGGCATCCGCAGGCCCCCCTGGATCTGCTGCCCAAACGATTCGCCCACACCTATTATTATTATTTCTTTTCGTTGCGTTGACATGAATTCCTTCACCCCGCAATCCGTGTCCGGCCGCGTGCCGGCGGGCCCGGCCTTGAATCGCCATGGGCCGCGCGCACTGGCCGGCGTGCTGTTGGCCGTCCTGGCGGCCGCCGGCCCGGCGTGCAGGCCGGGCGATTCTCCCGAGGCGATGGGGCGCGCGACCCCCGTCGACCGCCCGCCGCGGCTCGACCCGGATTACAGCGGGGTGGTCATTCCCCCGAACATCGCGCCGTTGAATTTCACGATTCTCGAGGAGGCTGGCCGCTACGGGGTCGTCCTGCGCGGGGCCAAGGGTGCGCCCATCCGGATCCGGCCCCGGGGGGCTTCCGTGGTCATTCCGGAGTCCTCATGGCGGACGCTGCTGCAAATGAACCGGGGCGGCATCGTGGAGATCGACGTGTATGCCGAGGCGGACAAGGGCGGTTGGCGGCGGTTCCGAGCGGTGACCCAGACCGTCGCCTCCGAACCCATCGATCCGTTCCTGGTGTATCGCAAGATCTACCCGGTCCATAATTCGTGGAGCGCCATGGGACTCTACGAGCGGCGCCTGGATCGCTTCGACGAGCGGCCGCTGCTGGAGCGGGAGTGTTGTCATTGCCATTCATTGGGCAGCCCCGACGCCAGCCGGTTTTCCGTGGACATCCGCAGCGCCCAGCATGGCAACAGCCTGCTCCTCGTCCGCGACGGCCAAACGACAAAACTGGAGGGCACGGTCGGATTCTGCGCCTGGCATCCGGGCGGGCATCTGCTGGCCGCTTCCTTCAACCAGCCGCGGCTCCTGCTTCACTCCCAAAAGAACGACATGCGCGACATTGTCGAGTTCGCCGCCTGGCTGGGCTCTCTCGCCGTCGAATCGAATGTCGTCCGGCGCATTCCCACGCTGGCCGACGACACCCATCTTCGGACCTGCCCGGCCTGGTCGCCCGACGGCCGGCACTTGTATTTCTGCAGCGCGCCCCGCCGGTTCAAGGATTTTGCGGGCATGTTCCGGGACGATTATCGCCAGGTCCAATACGACTTGATGCGGGTGGCCTATGATGCGGCGCGCGACCAGTGGGGACCTCCGGAGATGGTCTGGTCGGCCCGGGCGATTGGCCGCAGCGCGGTGCAACCCCGGATCAGTCCCGACGGGCGGTGGTTGACCTTCTGCCTGTGCGCCTACGGGTGCTGGCCCACCTACCACCCCGATAGCGACCTCTACGCAATCGATTTGCACGCCCCGGGCCCGGCGGCGCCCCGGAAGCTGGAGATCAATTCCGGCGCATGCGAGTCCTGGCACAACTGGTCCAGCAACAGCCGGTGGCTGGTCTTCGGCAGCAAGCGCGGCAACCCGCTGTTCAGCCGCCCCTACCTCGCGCACGCCGACGACCGCGGCGTCTTTGGCAAACCGTTCGTTCTCCCGCAGCGGGATCCGGCGCACTACGGCTCGCTGCTCAGAACCTTCACCATTCCCACCTTCGCCACGCGCCCGTTGCCCGTGGTCGAGCGCGATCTGCTCCGCGGGCTGGCCTCGCGCGTCGGGCGGGCCCTGGTGCTGCCCGACGGCCATGAGGCAACCCATCCCGGCGGCCACGACCATAACGCGTCGGTGCAGTGAGGCGCGGCCGCCTGAAGATTCCCGCAGTGTGACCGCGACAAGGACGCCCATCCCGTCCCGCGGATGACGACCGGCGAATACCAGATGCCCTCCTCGATCGCCCAGCCCATGTCGTAACGCCACAGGAACGCGCCGTCGTGACGGTAGGCCTCCAGCTTGTAGGTGTCCTCGCTCTTCTTCCAATAGCCGGGCTTCTGGTACGGATCCGTGTTGAAGTCGGGGCGTTTGACCAGGTAATCGAGCCGGCCGTCGCCATCGAAATCGGCCAAACCCGCCTTCTGCGCGCGATCGGTGCCTCGGAGCTTGAGGCGGACAAATCCGTCCGGTGCCTCCACGGAAGGCACGGCGGCCGATGGTGTCCTGCCCCGTGGCGTGGTCTGCGCCGTGTCGACCCGATAAAACCAGCGTGCGCCCCGGGCTGTGGTGTCGATGAAATTGCACGCGTCGCGGATGGGCTGGCGGTTGAGTTTGCGCCAGTCGGCGCCGGCGTTGGTCGAGCTGGCGCGGTGCACGTCGAACGCGATGTCCGGGGGATCGCTCGCCAGCAGCCGCCAGCCCACGTAAACCCGGCCGTCGCTGCGGGTCAGCGCCACCGCGCCGCGGTCGAGGTGCTCGGCTGCGTCCAGGTGGAGGGTCATGGCGGCCCCCCAGGCGAGGGCAGCGGCAAGAAGCCATCCCCGCAATGTCGTGTTCATTCAGCCTTGGGCGGCGGCGTAAAGGCGGGCGACTTCATCCCAGTGGACCACGTTCCACCAGGCTTTGAGATAGTCGGGGCGGCGGTTTTGGTATTTGAGGTAGTAGGCGTGTTCCCAGACGTCGACGCCGAGAATGGGTTTGCCTTCGCAGCCGGCGAGGGCTCTGCCCATGAGGGGGCTGTCCTGGTTGGCGGTCGAAGCGATCTCGAGCTTGCCCTGGTTGACCAGCAGCCAGGCCCAGCCGCTGCCGAATCGGCCGATGGCGGCCGCTTCGAATCCGGCCTTGAACTCGTCGAAGCTGCCGAAGGCAGCCTTGAGGTCGTCGGCAAGCCTGCCGGACGGGGCGCCGCCGGCTTTGGGGGCCATGAGTTTCCAGAACAGCGCATGGTTGGCGTGTCCGCCACCGTTGTTGCGGACGGCGGTGCGGATGTCCGGGGGGACGGCGTCGAGCTGGGCGATGAGCTGTTCGATGGTCAGGCGTTCGAGCTGGGCTTTGCCACCAATGGCTTTGTTAAGGTTGGCCACGTAGGCAGCGTGATGTTTGCCGTGGTGGATTTCCATCGTCAGCGCGTCCACGTGCGGCTCGAGGGCGTCCTTGGGATAGGGGAGGGAAGGGAGTTCAAAGGCCATAGGCTTGCAAGGGATTGGTCGTTCGCTTTGTCAACACCAGGTTCAACATTGAGTCCATTAAACGACCCCACTGTAGGCAACCCGCGCCTCCGCCGCAAGGACCAAGCCGCATGCCTCCCGATCGCGTTCCCTGGAGCGCGCGGGTGAGGGACGCTCCCCTCCGTGTCCCGCCTTGCAGCGTGTCGTCCGGCGCCCGGCGCGTTTTATTGCGCTTTGCCGCAGGCGCCGCTTCGCAACGGCACGCCCGCCGCGGGGCATGGTTTGGGTGCGGATTATGTTTTCATCCCCGGGCGATTTGCTACACATGGGGCCATGGTACATCGGGACGATCCGGGCGGTTTGATCGCGATCAGCCAGCCGGCGCACGCCTGGGTGGCGGGACAGCTGGCGCGTCACTGGGGCAACGCGGTCTTCGGGGAGGTGGCACCCCGCGAGGAGGTGTGCCTGGCGGCCGAACTGCACGACATCGGGTTCCTGGAGTGGGAGAGGGCGCCGACGCTCGACGCGGACACGGGGCGTCCGCACCATTTTATGAACATGCCGACGCGGCCGCACCTGGCGTTGTGGGCGCAAGGGGTTCAGCACTTGCTGTCCTTCAGCCGTTATGTCGCACTGATGGGATCCCGTCACGTCACCTACCTCTGCCGGCACAAAAAGCCGAGCCACAACCCGCGGGATGCCCAGGCGGTCGAGGATTTTCTGGACCAGCAACAGGCGCTCCAGTCGGAATTGCTGTCGGAGTTGGCGGAGGACCCGGCGTATGGCGGGCACACGACGCCCGAAGCGCTGGAGCGCAACACGCGGCTTATTGCGACGTGGGACTGGGTGTCGTTGCAGTTATGTCTTGGGTTGCCGGCGGGGCGTGCGATGACTGTGACGCAAGTGCCTGCGGTGCAGGGCCCCACCACACTGCAGCTGCAGCCAGCCGCGCACAACCCGCTGCACATCACCGTCCGTCCCTGGCCCTTTCGCACAGGCGACGTGCCGCTGGTCTGCGACGGACGGCGCCTGCCGGGAACGTTTGGCAACGAAGCGCTGTTGCGCGCCGGCATGCGCCGGGCGCCGACAACCACCTTGCGGATCACGCTGCGACCGGATTAGTCCGCTTTTCTCACCGCCCTGTGAGCAATGCAGGTTCAGGTTGTTAGACGTCGCGCGCTTCGATGCGGGGTGCGCGCCGTGACGAGAACGCGCGGGTGAAGGGCCGGGCGTGTCCGGCCCACCCCCGTGTTGGGCGACTGGAGGCTGCGGCCTGCTAAAAGAGCGCGTGCCAGAGCGCACGCCACGCCGGCAGCGTGATCTCGATCAGGGCCAGCACGGTCATGAGGAGAATCGCCGTGAGGAACAACGCCGGCACCCAGGGCCAGCCCGGCACCGGCAGCTTCGAGCCCTCCCGCCTTCGCAATCGGATCAGCCCCACCACTGTCGCCGCCGTGCTCAGACTGAGCGTGAACCCGATGAAGGTCAGCAGCGTTTGATAGGTGGAACTCCACAGGAGAACCAGCGCGAGCGCGGACTGACACCCCATCGAAACGCGCGGCGGGCCGTGCGAGGGCGCCAGCCAGCGCGGCAAATAACCGTCCGCCGCCATCTGCGCATACACGCGCGGGCCGGCCATGACAAGCGAGGACACGGACGTGACCAGCGCCAACGCCACCAGCACGGTCACGCCGCCAGCCCAGGTCGGACCGCCCAGCGCCTGCGCCGCCACCTGTCCGATCTCCAACTTGCCGGCCAACTGCTCGACGGGCGCCGAGAACACGAACACGGCGTTGATGGCCAGGTATAACACCGTCACCACCCCCGTTCCCAAGGCCAGGGCGCGCGGCAGAGTGCGCTCGGGATCTTGCACTTCGCCCCCGATGTAAATGGCGGCGTTCCACCCGGAGTAGCTAAACGAGATCCACACCAGCGACATCGCAAACGTGGTCCCTTGGAACGGCGCCTCCGCCACGAAAGGCGGCGGTTGGAGCCGGCCCAGCGCCAACCCCACAAAGCCCACAATCAGCACCACCTTCAACACCACCGCCGCGTTTTGCACCCAGGCGCCCCTCTGGATGTGGGCGGCGTGGAGGAGCGTGAACCCCAGAATCACCAGCGTGCCGACCCCCTTCGGGTGCAACCCCAGCAGCCACGGCTTCAGGTATTCCCCCAATCCATACGCCGCCGCCGCCAGCGGCGCCGAAAAACCCACCAACAGCGACACCCACCCCGCAACATGCCCCGCCGTCGGATGCAACGTGCGCGACAGGAACAGGTACTCGCCGCCGGACTCCGGGATGCGCCGCGCCAGCGCTCCGTAGCTCAGCGCGCCCAGGGAGGCGATGATGCCGCCGGCCACCCAGGCGGCCAGGACCATCCAGGGCGACTTCAGGTCGGCCAGCGCAAAGCCGCTCGTGGTGAACACCCCCACACCGATCATGCTGGCGATGACCAGCGACGCGGCGCTGAACAGTCCGAGCTGCCGATGGGGATGGCCCGAGGCGTTCATGCGGGGGAGGGCGCGCGGCTCACACCGGTTCGGAACGTTGCCCGGCCACCCGACGCGCGTTGCCCGGAAACCGCGGCGCCGAAAACGGCGCGATGCCCCTCCCGAAAACCATCCGCGGTTTCAAATGCCCGATCGGCCCCACCCGCGCCGCGCCGCGCGCAAACTCCAGCATTGACATGACCGCAGCGTAGAAAGCCGGCACGCCGCTGTCGAGCCGCGACTGCGCAAAAAACTGCGGTCCGGCCGCCATGCCCGTCGTGGTGCGCGGCGGCGGCCCGGCGGGTGGCGGGTGCGGGGGGCTGGAGGTTCCTTTTTGAGGTTTGCATGCGTGGCAGGGTTGGCGTACACACATGCTTCCCCCGTGCGAGCGGGGGACGCGATGAAACCCGACATAGAGATTTACGATACCACCCTGCGCGACGGCAGCCAGGGGGAGGGGCTGAATTTTTCCGCGCTGGACAAGCTGCGGATTGCCGAGAGGCTGGATGCTTTCGGGGTTCATTACATTGAAGGCGGCTGGCCCGGGTCCAATCCGAAGGACCTCGAATTCTTCAAGCAGGCGGCCCGGCGCAAGTGGCGGCGCGCGCGGATCACGGCGTTCACCATGACGCGCCGCAAGGGGGTGGCAGTGGAGAGCGACGCGCTGATGCGGCAGGTGCTGGAGGCGGAGACGCCGGTGGTGACGATTGTGGGGAAGACCTCGATGCTGCACGTGGTGGAGGTGTTGCGGGTCAAGCCGGAGGAGAACCTGGCGATGATCGGGGACACGATCCGGTATTTGAAGGATCACCGGAAGGCGGTGATTTACGATGCGGAGCATGCCTTTGACGGCTACAGGGAGGATCCGGCATATGCGGTGGCGACGTGGCAGGCGGCCGAGAAGGCGGGCGCGATGTGCGTCGCGTTGTGCGACACCAACGGCGGGTGTCTGCCGGGGGAGATCGCCGCCACGGTCGAGGCCGCCCGGCGGCGCTTGGCGGTTCCGCTCGGCATCCACACGCACAACGACTGCGGCCTGGGGGTGGCCAACGGCCTGGCGGGCATCGAGGCGGGCGCCACCCAAATCCAGGGCACCATCAACGGCTACGGTGAACGCACCGGCAACTGCAACCTGACCACCATCATCCCGTTGCTCGCGTTCAAACTGAAACGGCGCGGCGTCCCCGCCAGCTCGCTTCCCAAGCTCAAGGACCTGTCCGAGTTCGTGGACGAAATCGCCAATGTGCGGCACGACGCCCGCCAGCCCTGGGTGGGGCGGAGCGCGTTTGCGCACAAGGGCGGGATGCATGTGCACGCCATCGGCCGCACCACCCGCAGCTACGAACACATCCCGCCCGAAGCCGTCGGCAACAGCCGGCGCGTGCTGGTCAGCGACATGTCCGGCCGGACCAACATCCTGCTCAAGGCGGCCGAGATGGGGTTCCACCTGGCGCCGGACGCGCCGGAAACGCGGGCGATCACGGCCGAGGTGAAGCGCCGGGAGAGCCTGGGGTACGAATACGAGGCGGCCGAGGCTTCGCTCGCGCTGCTGATCCGGGGCATCCTCGACCACAACCCCGAGCTGCGGTTCACCGTCGACGGCTATCACGTCTCCATCCGCAGCAACGGCACCTCCTCCGTCTGCGAGGCCACCGTCAAAGTCCGCGTCAAGAACCGGACCGCGCACACGGTCGCCGAGGGAGAAGGCCCGGTGAACGCGCTGGACAGCGCGTTGCGGACGGGGTTGAGCGGGTTTTTCCCGAAGCTGAAGGGGATTGGGCTGACCGATTACAAGGTGCGCATTCTGGACGGCGTGGCGGGCACGGCGGCCCGGACCCGGGTGTTGATCACGTCCAGCGACGGCAGGCGCGAATGGGGCACGGTGGGGGTGAGCGAGAACATCATCACGGCGTCGCTGCAGGCGCTGGTGGACAGCATCGAATACGTGCTGATTCGGAAATGACTTATGCCTGAAATCCCGAAGGTGTACGAACCGCAGGCGGTGGAAGCCCGTTGGTATGAGTTCTGGTGCGAGCGGGGCTGTTTCACGGCCGATCCGCACTCCCCCAAGCCGTCCTATGCGATCGTCATCCCGCCGCCGAACGTGACCGGGGTGCTTCACATGGGGCACGTGCTGAACAACACGATCCAGGACATCCTGTGCCGCAAGGCGCGCATGGACGGCCGCGAGGTTCTGTGGCTGCCGGGGACCGATCACGCCGGCATCGCCACGCAGGCGGTGGTCGAGAAGGCGCTGCGCAAACAGGGCGTCATCAAGCACCGGGACGAGCTGGGCCGGGACAAGTTCCTCGAGCACGTCTGGGCGTGGAAGCAGAAGAACGGGGGGATCATCATCCAGCAGCTCAAGAAACTGGGCTGCTCGTGCGATTGGAGCCGGGAACGGTTCACCATGGACCCGGCCTACTCGACGTGCGTCCAGCGGGTGTTCGTCGCCCTCTACCGCAAGGGCCTCATCTACCGCGGCAAACGCATGGTCCACTGGGACCCCGCCGCCCGCACCGCGCTCTCCGACGAGGAAGTCGACATGGTCGAAGAGAAGGGGCACCTGTGGCATCTCAAGTATCCGCTGCTCGACGAGCACGGCCAGCCCCGGCCCGATCAGTGGGTGGTCGTCGCCACCACCCGCCCAGAGACCATGCTCGGCGACGAGGCGGTCGCGGTGAATCCCGAGGACCCGCGTTACCAGAAGCTCGTCGGCCGGCGCTGCCTGCTGCCGCTCCAAAACAAGGCCATCCCCATTATCGCCGACCCCCTCGTCGACCCGAAATTCGGCACCGGCGCCGTCAAGGTCACCCCCGCCCACGACCCTGCCGACTACGAGATCGCCATCCGGCACGGTTTGCCGCTGACCGTGGTGATCGGGCCGGACGGGGTCATGACCGCGCAGGCGGGCGAAGACTTCGACGGCATGGACCGGATGGAGGCGCGCCAGGCCGTCGTCGAGGAACTGACCGGGCAGGGATTGCTGCTCAAGACCGAAGACTACGTGCACAACGTCGGCTACAGCCAGCGCAGCCATGTGCCCATCGAACCCTACCTGAGCGAGCAATGGTTCCTCAAATATCCCAGCGTCGAGCCCGCCATCGCCTGCGTGGAGAATTCCCCGCCCCACATGCGGTTCTTCCCCGACCGCTGGGCCAGGACCTACTCGCACTGGATGCACCACCTGCGCGACTGGTGCATCAGCCGCCAGCTCTGGTGGGGCCACCGCATCCCGGTCTGGTACCGGCGTACGCCCGGCCGCGAAAGCCGCGCGGCCGAAGGCACACCGGGCCGCGAGCCGCTCCGCCCGCGGGATGCCGCGCCCGCGGCGGCGGACATTTGGTGCGACGTCACGCCGCCTCAGGACGCGGAGCACTGGGTGCAGGACCCGGACGTGCTGGACACCTGGTTCAGCTCATGGCTGTGGCCGTTTGCCACGATGGGCTGGCCTGAGGCCACCGACATGCTGCGGAAGTTCTATCCCACCACCGATCTCGTGACGGGCCCGGACATCCTGTTTTTCTGGGTGGCGCGCATGATCATGGCGGGTTACGAGTTCATGAGCGATCCCAGGTTCGGCCTTGCCGACGCGCTGCCGTTTCGCAACGTGTATTTCACCGGCATCATCCGCGACAAGCTCGGGCGCAAGATGAGCAAGAGCCTCGGCAATTCGCCCGATCCGCTCGAGCTCATCGGCCGTTACGGCGCCGACGCCCTCCGGTTCGGCACGATGCGCAGCGCGCCGCTCGGGCAGGACGTGCTGTTCGACGAGAACGACGTCGTGCTGGGCCGCAATTTCTGCAACAAGCTCTGGAATGCCTGCCGCTTCCGCCAGATCCAGGGCGGCCGCGGCCTGGGCGGGATCGTTCCCGACCTGCTGACCCGGGACGACCAGTGGATCCTGCTGCGCCTGGATCGCGCCATTCGGGAACTCACGGGCGCGCTCGCGGCCTACAACTTCAGCGAAGCCGTCCAGATCCTCTACCGGTTCTTCTGGAGCGAGTGCTGCGACTGGTACCTGGAGGCGTGCAAGGCGTCGCTGAACCCGGAGGCGGCGCCTCCCGACGCGGCCGGCGACGCGCCGGATTCGGCGGCCGCGCGCCGGGCCAACACGCTGGCGGTGCTGGATTTCGTGTTGTCCCACACGCTGCGTCTGTTCCACCCGTTTCTGCCGTTCATCACGGAGGAGTTGTGGCACGGCATGGGCTATCACGAGCACCAGCCGCCCGGCCAGGGGGACACCACCATCATGTTCGCCCCGTGGCCCCAGCCGCTTGGCCCCGGGATGCTCGAGCGGTTCGGCGTGCTCCAGGACTGCCTCGAGGTCGCCGAAGCCAAACAGGAACTGGTCGTCCAGGGCCGCAACTTGCGCCGCGAAACGCATGTGGCGCCCAACAGGAAGGTGACGTTTGTCCTCAAACCCTCCATGGATGTGCCGCCGCAGGACCGCGCGGTGCTGACGCTGCTGCTCAACGCCGCGGCGCTCGACGTCGACCCGTCGTTCCAGCCTCCCAAAGGCACGCCCTCGGCCCGCGTCCGGCTGGGGGAGTTGTACCTGCCGCTGGACGGGTTGATCGATGTGGCGGCCGAACAGGCGCGGCTGGCCAAGGAACTGGGCCGGGCGGAGGCGGAGGTGGCCAAGGCACAGCAGAAGCTGAGCAACCCCGCCTTTGTGCAGAAGGTGCCTCCGCACGTGCTCCAGGAACACCAGAACCGCCTCGCCGACTGGACCGCCAAGCGCGACCAGGCGCGCCACGCGCTCGACCGCCTCACCCGCGGCTGACCCCGGCCGCTGCGACTTGCCTCGGGGCAGGGGCGCGGCGCGGCCTCACCGGGCGGCCACGTCCAGGCACACCAGCCGGGTCAGATCGCGCGCCCACAAGCGCCCGCCCGCCAGCGACAGCGGCCCCCAGGATTCGCGGCCCTGGAGCACCTTCGCGCGACCCAGCATCGCAAACCGCGCCGGCGTGGCTTCGATCATACTCAGCATCCCGTGGTCGTTCATCACGTAGAACACCCCGTCAGCCTTGAGAAACGGGCCGAGCCCGAACTTATGATCGCCGCCGCTGGTCCACACGATCTTGCCGGCCGTGTCGAGACAGACAAACTCGCCGTTGGGCCGCACGCCGAACACATGGTTGTCGGAAAAGACGGGGGTCTGCTGGGTGGCGCCGAACACGTCGGCTTCGAGGCGGAACAGCGTCTTGGGAATGAAGCGGTTGCCGTCCTTGGTGACCTGGAGCATCAGGCTGCCGGCGTTGTAGCCGCCCGAGAAGAAGAGGCGCCCGCCGCCGATCGGCACCGGCGAGGGCACCGTGGCGATGCTGATCTTCCAATCCGGCGTCTCCCACAGCAGCGTGCCGTCGGTCGCGGACACGGCCACGACGCCGTGGCTGGCGCAGTAAACGAACATCCGCTGGCCTTCCATCTCGCACGAAACCACCGAGGCATGCGTCATCTTCCAGCCCTTGGGATTTGGGGTGCGCCAGCGCTCCGTGCCCGTGGCAAGGTCCAGCGCGACCAGAAGCGCCTCGGGGCCTCCCGGCGCCAGAATCACCTGGCCGCCCTCCACCAGCGGGCATTGCCCCGCATACCAGGGAGGCACGGTGGCGCCATACTGGTGCACCATGTCCAGACCCCATTTCCGATCGCCCGTACCGGCGTCGAGGCAAAGCACATGACACTTGGGCCCAATCCCCACAACATGATTGCCCGCCACCGTCGGCATGGTGCGCGACATCCCATGGTTGCGTTTGATCGCCACCGGATACGCATACCGCCAGATCTCCCGCCCGTCTCCCCGTGACAGGCATCGCAGCGCATCCTGTTTCTTCTCGCGATCGTAGTCCATGAGGTAAACCCGCCCCGCGGTGACCGCCGCGCCGGCGTAACCTTCGCCCACGTCCAGCCCCCAAACCTCCCGCGGGCCGCTCGCACCCCACGACTTCGCCAGCGGGAGGGTCTCGGGGCTGATGCCATCGCGGTTGGGCCCGCGAAACTCCGGCCACGTACCCGGTCCTTCCGCCGGCTCTCCGGGCCCTTTCAGCCATTGCCCCGCAAGCACCGCGTTGGTGCTCGCCCCCCCGCCGGCGGCGCCCGGCGTCCGGTCCGTGCCGGGAACCCGCGGGGCGAGGGGCTTGCCCGGCGCCAGCGCGAACCACACGCCGAGGCCAAGAATGGCGGCGGCGCCGGTGAGCAGCGGCATCCAGGGCACAAGACGGTTCCACGCGGTTGGGTTCATCATGTCTGCGGCAGGATGCTACGGGAGCCGCAGGGGGGGCGTCCATCGGGAACTGAAGACGCGCTTCCGCGGGGGTGCCTCCGGGGGTTGTCGGTGGCGCCGCGCGGTCCCGCCCATCGGGACGGCGCCGAAAATTCATGGCCCCAATCCGGCCCGAGGCTGGCGAGGGGACTTTCCCCGACCCGCCATCGCCCCTCACCAACGAAAGAAACGGTAGGGGTCGTCCCACTCCTGCGGCTCGTCCGCATACAGCCCGCGATGCCATCGGCCCTCCGAGGGCGGATCGTGCGGAACCGTTCGCACCCCGGGATGGCCGGCGCCCGGGGCGGCAGTTTCGGTTGCGCCGGGTGCCGGCGCCGCGTTGGTGTTGAACGGCCGGCGCGCGGACATGCCGGCGGAAGCCGCCGGAAGGCGAACGCCGCCGTTGCGGATTCCCGGGTCGGGGGCGGCGCTGCCGGCGGGCGTGACGAACCGGCACAGCAGGGGTGTGCTGCTGCGGACGCCCATGTTGGCCAGCAACCGCGTGACCAGGAAGGAGGCGCGGCGGTAGGTCCGGCGGAGGTTGTGTTGCTCGGTGGGCCAGTTGAAGAACCACGGATCGCGCCCCGACTCGAAGCTCGGATTCGCGAAGAGGTTGGGGCGATGCGCCGCGGCCGGGGCCGGGGCGTCCAAGCGCCCGGGAACATAGCCGCCTTCGCACAATCGGAACAGGTCGGCGCGCAGACGGCCGCCTTCCTGCGCGCAATGGACATAGGCCTGCCACCCTTCCGGGAACGGTTTGTCGACGCGGAACGTCACATGCAACTCGGTCCACCTGTCGGCGCCGATCCACGTGTCCCCGCCGCGTGCGGCCCGGTCCCAGGGAGGGCCGGCGCGCTCGACTTCCACACGGGCCATGACGGGATCGCCGACGCTCCTGACCCATACCGCCATGGTGTAGGTCTTGCCGAACTGCCCCGCCGACACCTTCTGTCCAAACTGCGCCCAGGGAACGGTCCCCAGGGTCACCAGGGCGCTGTGCACGCCGTCCGGCGCGATGACGTCCTTGCCCGACTCGGGGGCGTTGGGGGCGCCCAGCGACGGCCCACCGTCGATGGTCAAGGAGGGGCTGGCCCCCCGGGCGCGGCTGACATGATACGGGGCCATTTGGCAAAAGACGACGTTCGCCCCGTCCAGCATTGCCAACACCCCGTCGCCCACGGGCTGCGCGCCGCCGGTGACGAGCGGCAGATTGCGCGGGGCGCGATTGTGCACGTCGGCGGGTCCCACACCTGCCAGGAGGCTGTCCGCGGCGGGGGGCTCGAACCAGGCGGCGATATGCTCCCGATTCGTAGTGTGGACGGCTGTCGGGAGAAACGCGTTGGCCTCCTGCGCCTCCAGTTCGAGCGCCAGCAGGTGGCCTCCGGCCTTGAGCCACTCGGCCACGGCCGGCGCATGCGGCGCCAGTGCCGCCCCGGCGCCGCGGCCCACCACCAGGACGCGCTCCCCGGCCGGCGGTCCGCCCTTGTGGGTGTCCAGCGACACGCCGGCCGCCTCGAGGTGGGCGCGGCCGCGGGGGTCGCCGACATACAGGACCCGGCGGCACGGGCCGGGTTTCCACGACGACGCATAATCCAGGAGGTTTCTCAACAGCCGATCCGCGGCGGGATCGTTTGCGGTCCGCCCGGTCACGTCCATCTGGCAAAACACCATCATCCCCCGGCCCTCCCGGTATTCAAGAAGCGGACTGTACTGCAGGCTGAACCCGCCATCGGCAATCGGCAGAAAATCGCCGCAGGCGGGTTTTTCGATGAGGACGGAGGCGACGTTGCCGCGGTTGCCGCAGCGCCACAGCCGGGGGACTTCGAGGCCGCACCATTGCACCGCCGGAGCGCCGTTGTAGCGCCTGCTCGGCTTGCAGTCCAGACGCGGCGGCACCAGCGTCGCTTCCCCGCGCCAGTCCCGCAGGTGTTCGGCGCCGAGCCCGGCCAGAGCCGGGTGCCCGGCCACCCGTGGGAACACGGTTCGCAGGCCATATTCCTGCACGCGGAACCCCAAACGCCTCTCCAAAGCCTCCGAGGTCTGTTCGAACACCAGCACTTTGAGGCCCTCCCGAACACGGCGCACATCGGGTGCCGGGCCCTCCGCCGACAACGCCCCTTTGCCGATCAGCAGCAGCTCGAATCCGGCCAGGTCGGCGTCCGCTCCGACAGGTTGGCAACGCACGCCCAGCGCGGCCAGTCGGGAGGCGGTTTCGCCACGCGGATCGAACAGCGCCGCGGCTGAGAGCCGCTCCGTCGGCGGGGCCGGCGGCAGCACGTGAACCAGGAACCGGTCCTGTTGTGTTTCGACCGGCTGCCCGGGGGCGCCCTGGGCGGGGCGAAAACGGGCTGTGATGGTCAATGCGTAGGCGCCGGCCTGGAGCTCGCCGGGAAGAGACACGCGCACGGGAATGGCGGAGTGCCGGCCGGGCTCGAGGCGGAGTGGGGCGAAACGGGCGCCTTTGGCGGAAGGGGGGCGGGCGCCGTGCACGGGGGTGAACGACCATTGGCCCTCGCAGGTCACGGGCACGCGCGCGTTATTGATGACCACGATCTGCTTCTCCACCGTTTCGCCCGGAAGATAGTTGTGAGCGCGGCTCGTGAATCGCCCCGCCGGACCCGCGAGCCAAGCCAGCAACGGACGGTTGTTCCGGACCATGGCTTCGGCCGCGGGGGTGGGAACCCAGTCGTCGGGCGCGTACGCGAGGTCCATGCGCTCGCAGCGCTCCCCGAGGTAGTCCGGGCTGAATCCCGGCCGCTGCAAATGATCCCAGTCCGTCTCCAAATCGACCCGGCGGTTCCGGTCCGTTCCGGGCCGCAGCCGCCAGAACACATGGTGCTCCCAAGGGGAAATTGCCGAGACGCCCCAGGTGCGGAACGCCCGCCAGTTGTCCACAAGATAAGCCGCCAGCACCGAGTCGCGTTCCCCGAAGTCTGCCGAGCCCAGAGGGTGGGGGTAATCCCAGCGATGCCAGAGTCGGCCGCTGCGGAACTGGGCGGCTTCCCACCGGATGTTGCGTTGTTCGGCCTTGCTGATTCTGAAGGCGGCATCGCCCAGGAACTGGGCGTTCCATTCTGCGAGCGAGAAATCCCACGGGACGGCGGCGCTGCCGAACTCGCGTCGGCCCTTGAACCAGCCGCGGTACATGGCCCAGTCCCAGGTGAACGGGGCGCCGTATTCGCAGGTGAAGAAGGGTTTGACGCCGTGACGGGCCCAGTGTTCGAACCAGTCGCACAGCTCCTGGACCGGGACGAAGTTGGGGTAGAAATTGCTCGTGTGCATCGAGCCCAGGTTGCCCGACGAGTGATGGTAAACGATCCGGCTGGGGTCGAGCCGCCGCACGATGGCTTCCGCCCGCAACGCGCGGCGGCTGTTGCTCATCGCCCAGTCGTCCCGGGCGTCGTGGATGCCATCGATCCGGTCCGGGTTCATGTCCTCATTGTAGCCGGTTGCGTTGTGACTCATCGAATACATCACCACCGAAGGATGGTGCTGCGCCACACGCACGTAAAAGGCCGCATCCCGCGCGTAGCCGTTCGTCCACTCCGCGGCCGCGGTTGTCCAGTCGTAATCGGCGAAATGGGGTTGCGAGAGGGCCACCAGCATGCCGGTGTCGTCGGCGGCCTGAAGGATCTCTGCAACGTTGAGATGGGATCCGGGCTGGCAGTGGTAGTGGTGGGTGTAGACGGTGTTGATGCCGAAACTGGCCAGGCGCTTGAGGCTCTCTCTCGCGCCGTCGTAGGTGGCCCACGCGGCGCCGACCTGGGCGTTGTCCAGCGGCACCGCGCAAAGGAAAATGCGGGTGCCGTTCATGTAGAAATCGCGGCCGTCGATCCAGAACTCGCGGAAGCCGAATCGCGTGGGCAGGGTGATGTCCAGGACGCGGCCGCGCGCATCGAGCAGCGAGACATCCAGGTCGCAGAGGTTCTGCGGCGTGTGCGTGTCCCAGAGTCTCTCCGGGCGCCACGCCGCGCCGAACGTCATGCGCCCCTCGCGCAGCGCGCCTGCCCGGAACGGCGGGCTGGTGAATTCCTTGAGGATCCCGCCCCGTGCACTCACCCGGGCGCGCAGTGTGTAGGTCGCCTCGGAATCGAGGCTGTCCAGAGCGACGTCGGCGGCCATCTCGCCCCGGCGCACCGAGGTGTGCACCTTCACGTCGGCAATGCGCGCGCCGGCGGGGGTGGCGGCGAGGTGGACGTCGCCGCACAAGCCGCGCCGGGCGACGGCTCCCTGGACTTGCCGGGCGGCGTTGCTGTCGGTGTAGGAGAGCTGGACGCCCTTGAGCGGCATGGCGTCCACCAGAATGCTCAACGCGTGCGTGGCGCCGGGACGGCAACCCCCCGTCACGTCCAGTTCGCCCCCCGGGAATCGAAGTTCCCCGACCCGCTTCCCGTCCACCCACACGGTGGCATACGAGTTCACATACTCCGCCTGCAGCGCCACGCGCCGGCCGGCCCACTCCTGCGGAATCGTGATTCGACGCCGATACCAGGCGGCCTTGATGCCGGCGAGAGCGACGTCTTTCCAGCGAGGATGGGCATGGACCGTCTGGCAGTCCTTTTGCAGATAATCGGCGATCCCCGGCCATGGGCCCGGCACTTTGAAGTAACCCCACCCGCTCTGCGGCACGGCAGCCCGCGCCGAGTCCGCAGGCTGCCACTGCCAAAGGCCGTTGAGGCACACCCGTTCGCGGGTGGGAGTCGCCTCCCGCAACGCCCGATCCAAGTCCCAAACCGCCCGGACGCCCTCCGGCAAAGCCACGGCCGTTTGCCCGTGGGCAAACGGCCCGATCATGCCGCCCATCAACACCGTTGCAGCCATCCGCGCCATTCGATCACACATGGTCATCTTGCACCTCGACATTCCCCCATGACTCCGCCCCCCTCGGGAAGGGTGTCCCCCGGCGGACCCGAAAGCAAGCGGCTGCCATCCCCGGACCAGCCCGGTCCGAACGCGGCGCGCCTGGGCCCAAGGCTGCCTTGAATTTCGGCTCCGGAATTCCATCTAACCGGTGATGACACGCTACCTTCTCGGCTTACGTCCGGTCCTTTGGCTCGGTGTTGCCTGCGCGCTTTGCCAGGCCCAGGCGGCCCCCGGGGCGCAACCCCAAGCCGTCCCGCTGCCCGCACCCGCCCCCGACGCGGTTCTCAACTCGCTGGTCAAGGGCCATCCGCGCCTGCTGGTGTCGAAGGCGGACCTGGCGCGGTTGAAGGACCGTGTGGCCTCCGAGGAGCCGTTCCAGCGGTGGCACGCCGGGTTGCGCGAGCGCGCGGCCCGCGTGCTGCGGGAGGCGCCGTCGACCTATGAGATCCCGGACGGGTTGCGCCTGCTCGCGACCAGCCGCCGCGTGCTGCAGCGCGTCTACACGCTGGCCCTGCTCCATCACCTCGACGGCGACCCGCGTTATCGCGAGCGCGCCTGGCGGGAACTCGAAGCGGCGGCGGGATTCAAGGATTGGAATCCGCGCCATTTTCTGGACACGGCGGAGATGACGCACGCGCTTGCGATTGGCTACGACTGGCTGCATGGGGAGTGGACGGAGGCGCAGCGGGGACTGCTTCGCGCCGCCATGGTCGAGAAAGGACTGAAACTCGCCGTGCGCATCCACCAGGACAACCGCGGCTGGTCCAGGTCCCGCCACAACTGGAACCAGGTCTGCAACGGCGGCATCGCCATGGGCGCGCTCGCCCTGGCAGACGTCGAACCCGAATTGGCCGGCAGGTTTCTCAGCGCCGCCGTGGGCTCCATCCAGCGGGCCATGGTCGAATACGGCCCCGACGGGGCCTGGGCCGAAGGGCCGGGCTACTGGAGCTATGCCACCACCTACAACGTCGTGTTCCTCGCCGCCCTCCAGACCGCCCTCGGCACGGATTTCGGCCTCTGCACCCTCCCCGGGTTTTCCGAAGCCGGCACGTTCCCGATCCACGCCAGCGGCCCCTCGGGGCTGTCGTTCAATTACGCCGACGCCCACGCGGGGACGATCCGCGCGCCGGTGATGTTCTGGCTCGCGCGCCAATTCCAGCGGCCGGAGTTCGCGCAGCATCAGCGCGGGGTGGCCGGCGGCGAACCGCTGGACCTGGCGTGGTATGACGCGTCCCTCGCCACGAAACCCGCGCCGGCGCCGCCCCTGGACAAGTATTATCGGCACGCGGAAGTGGCGGTGATGCGCGGTGCGTGGGACGATGCGAACGCGTGGTTTGTCGGGTTCAAAGCCGGCGACAACAAAGCCAACCACAGCCACCTCGATCTCGGGTCGTTCGTCCTCGAGGCTCACGGCGTGCGGTGGGGTGTGGATCTTGGAGCGGACAACTACAATCTGCCGGCCTACTTCGGCAACCGGCGCTGGACCTATTACCGGCTCCGCGCCGAAGGCCACAACACCCTCGTGTTGAACCCCGACACCGCTCCCGACCAGGACCCCGCCGCCGCCGCCCCCATCATCAAGTTCGCGTCCTCGCCCGCTCGGGCCGCGGCCGTGGCCGACCTCACTGCCGCCTATGTGCGCCACGCGCAGCGCGTCCGGCGCGGCATCGCGCTGCTCGATCGCCGCCAGGTTCTCGTTCAGGACGAGGTGCGCGCGAAGCAGCCCGCAACCCTCTGGTGGTTCTTTCACACGTCCGCGCGCATCGGGATCGATGCCGGCGGCGCCACGGCCACGTTGACCCAAAACGGCTCGGCCGTCTCCGCGCGCATCCTTGCGCCGGCCGGGGCGAGGTTTGTGGCCATGAACGCCGAGCCGCTGCCCGAATCCCCCCACCCCCCCAGGCAGGGGAGCAACGACCGCTGCCGAAAACTGGCCATCCAGTTGAAAGACGTCACCGACTTGAGGCTGGCCGTGGCGTTCGCGCCGGCGGGCCCCGGCCGTGGCGCGGCCGCGCCGCCGCTCATTCCGTTGGACGCGTGGTAGGCGGGTGTTGGCCGCGCCGGCTCCGGGTGTGGTGTGCGGCGTCGGCCCTGGCGGGGCTGCGGCGCGTCAGCGTGTTTTTCGCGAGGCGACGCTGTCCTTGATGCGGCGGATATGGCCGCGGCCCATGCCTTTGACTTCGCAACCCAGTTCGAAGTAACGCCGGATCTGGTCGTCGCTCAACACGCAGAAACAGTCGATCACCGCAAACGGCCGTCCCACGGCGCGGAACACGCGGTCCGGATTCAGTTCCAGGTATTCCTTGTGGCGGACGGCGAGGACGACGGCGTCGACGCCTTTGAGGGCCTTCCACAGGTCTGGCTGGATGCGGAGGTCTTTGAGACCTTCCTGGCGGGCGAAGAACCGGGCCAGGCTGTAGCCCGTCGAGGGGTAGCTGTCCTGCGCCTCGAACTCCCACCAATGTTCCACGTAGGGATCGTGCACGGACACGTTGGCGCCCATCTCAGCCAGCTTGCGTACGATGATCTCGGATCCGCTGTAACGGGTGTCGCCGACGTCCTCCCGGTAGGAGGCGCCCAGCAGCAGGATGTCGGCGGCGGCCAGCGGCTTGCCCATGTTGCGCAGCGCGTCGCGCACCAGCTGGGGCGGATGCAGCGACCGGGTGTCGTTGATGTCCACCGCCGCCGGCGTGATTTTGAAAATGTCGTCTTCCCACCCGAAGATGTGTTTGTAGGCCCACATCCCCAGTCCGCCGTCCTTCGGCAAACAGTAACCCCCGATGCCCGGCCCGGGGAAGATGATGTTCGAATGGGTGGGCCGGACTTTGACGGCTTCGATGACCTTCTTGAGGTCCACGCCGTTGCGCTCGGCGAACAGCGACCACTCGTCGAGAAACGCCAGGAGCGTGGCTCGAAAACTGTTCTCGACGATCTTGGCCGTCTCGGACTCGATCGGACGATCCAGCACGGTCAGCGGGAACTTCTCGGTGTTGAGCACGTCCTGGAGGAAGCGCACGACGCGTTTTCGGGCGTCTTCGTTGATGCCGCTGCAGACGCGCCAGAAATCGCGGATGGACGCGACGTAATTCCGGCCGGGCATGACCCGTTCGTAGCTGTGGGCCAGCCGCGGCTCGCCGGGGATGCCGCGGCGCTCGAAGATCTTTTTCATGATCGGGTAGGCCACCTGTTCGGTGGTGCCGGGGGCGACGGTGGTTTCGATGAGCACCAGGGCGTTGGGGGGGATGTATTCGGCGATGGTGGCCATTGAGGCCTCCAGCGCCTCCATGTCCGCCGTGCCCGTCCGCACATTGCCGAGCGACGCCTTGAGATAATCGCACTGCACATCCACCACCACCACGTCCGCGAGCTTCAGCGCCGCCTCGGTGTAGGTCGCCACCAGCGTCTTGCGGGTCCTCACGCAGCGCCGGATCAACACCGCCACCTCCGGATCCTCGGCCTTCACCGGCGACACCCCCCGGTTCAACAGCGGGATCTTCCAGTAGCTGCGGCTGCTCGGCCGCTGCACCCCGATCACAAACTTCGTCGAACGCCCCGCCTTGTCCCGCGCATCCGCCACCACCGCGGCCATCACCGCCCCCACAAACCCCAATCCCACCACCACCACAATCTCCCTCCCCGCCTTCCGGTGTTCGTCCGCCAACCGCTTGAGCCGGGCATACTCCTTCCCGTAATCGGCAGGCGCAGGCAGGGCAAATTTTTCCCCCTCCGGGCTGATCGAGAAGATTGGCTTGGTTTTCGTCATAGCGCGCCCTTCCGAGCATCAAAGCTGCCACCCCATCCGCCGGCCCGTCCATAAATCAACGCCCCGGCATCCCGGCACCCTGAATGCCCCGCAACAAGGTTCAGTCCAATAACCCGTGCACGGGCCGCACATCAAGCGGATTCCATTTCGAATGTTGAGTAACCCAAGGCGGATGATACAATAGAGGCACGTCAACCTTATGGCGCCACATCCATCCAACAACCGGGCGGCGGGTGGCGGGGGATCGCCCCCCGAACCCTCACGCAAAACCATCCAGGTGGCCATCGTGCTCATGGCCATCGCCGCCATCGGCGCATTCCTCCTCTTCAGGCCGCGGCCCCCCGCCGCCTCGGGGAACCAAGAGCCCCCCGCCGCGTCCTCGACCGCCACTCCGTCCGGGGACACCCCGCCCGCGGATGCGGGCAGGAATTGGACCGCGCCCCGGCCGCCGCCCGTGCCGGTGTCCGTGTCGCCCGCCGCCCCGCCGCCCCCGGCCGCCCTCGCCCCGGCAGTCAGTCCGGCGCCGGCGGCTGAAGCGGTTTCGGCGCCGGGCATGCCGCTCGAGACCATGCGCGAGCAGGTGGCGGCACTGGCCAAGCTCGACCTGGCCGGCGGCAACTTGTCGCCGACCCAGCTGGCCGCCTACACGCAGTCCCTCCAGAGCCTGATGGCCCAGGGACAGGAGGCCTTCGTCGGCGCCACCAGCCAGATGTCCCCGGCCGAGATTGAGCGGCTGGCGAACAACATGCGCGCGCTGGCTCCCGACCAGAGCGGCGCCTTCGCCACCGCCGCCGCCAATGCCGCCCTCACCGCCGCCGCCCAGAGCGCGAACAAGGAAGACGTCGGCCCCTTGTTCCGCGTCTTGCAGGAAAACGGCGGGCCGGAGACGGTGTCGCAGATTGAGAGCCTGGCGGGGAAGTGGAGGTATTACTCGACCATTGCGCTGGCCAATCTTGCGGACAACGCGGGTGTGCCCTCCCTGATCCGCATGGTGGGCGACGAGAACAACCCGGCCCAGGGCAGTCGCAACGCGGCGCTGCAAGCCCTCGCGCAGGTCGCGTGGAACTCGCCCGACGCGCTGGCCGTGCTGCAGAACCAGGCCAAGGAAAACACCATCCCCTTCACCGCCTGGATCAACATCGCCTCCGTCCTGGGCGGCCATGAATACGAGATCGGCACCATGACCCCCGACCAGCTGCCCGTCGACCAGGCCGGCGGCAACATGAAATCCTGGCACCTCGAGTTCAGCAAGGAAGACTTCTACAGCCTCCCCAATTACAGCCAGTGGACTGACGAACAAATCCAACAGCGCCAGGACGCCATCTCCAACCTCCTGCAGGCCACCTCCGACCCCACCGTCAAACAGCTCCTCCAACAAGCCTCCGCCTCCCTCGCCAACCGCGGCGCCCCCGCCACCCCCACGCCCGCCCCGGCCCAGAAGTAAGCCGCCCCACCGCGCTCGGATTTCGGAATCCGGATTTGTGATTTGGGATCGACTGGATCGTTCTCCTCAGCCAACGCGAGAAGACAGTTCTTCAGACTTCAGCATTTTCCCTGAAGCGTCACAGGAGGGGGTCTTCCGGGCGGAGGGGCCACCCACGAATTCACGGAGACTGCTCACCCCATGAGACGGCGCGCTTCGCGCAGGGCGTCGTCCAGGCGCCTGGCCGAAACCGGCATGGCGGTGCCGAGTTCCTGGGCGAACACGGACACGTTGAATTCCTCGAACAGCCACCGGCAATGTTCGCGGGCGCGCAGGGCCTCGGGGTTTGGAGGGGGCTGGCTGAGAAGCCGTTGCACTGCGGCGGCGTAGGGTTGCACCTGCGCACGTTTTGCGGCGTCCTTGGCAGGGTTAAGCGCCGCCCGCTCGGCGCGGATCTGCAACGCCCTCAGGTAGCGCGGAACATGCCCGAGCTGCCGGAACGGGATGGCCCGCAGAAACCGGCGCGGCACCAGCCTCTCCACCGCGGCGCGCAGTTCCGGAAACGGGCGCCGGCAGTTCAGGGTTTCCTGGCGTTTTTCGAGAACGGCGCCCACGCGCGCAAGGAAGACAGGCCCCAGGCCGGCGGCCTGTGCCCGGATGTTTTCCACGTAGCGGTCGAACGCCTGCCGGGTGCGCGGCGGAACGTCGGGCGGGGCGAGCAAATGCGCGCGCACGTTGTCCCAGGCGGTCTCGATCAGTTCCTCGACTGGCCCGAGCGGCGCATGGAGCAGAGCGAACTGCCGCAGGGCGCGAAGATCCTGTTGCACTCGGGCCAGATCCCCGTGCAACACGCGTTCCGCCAGCCGGGGCACCCCGATGCGGCTGGCCGCGGTCGCCTCCTCCGCGCGGCGAAACAGGCGCAGGCCGACCTCGACCTGATCGAAGTGCAGCCCGGGATACAGATGAAACGGCACCCCGCCGGTTTCCGAGACGAGGCAGCGTTCGGGAAGATCGCCGACGGTCCATGCGGTGAGGCCGCGGCGTTCCCAGCGTTCGAGCGCCCGCTTCAGGGCGCCGGTTTCGGACGGGGATGTGGATTGCCGGGCCCGTTCGCAGACCTCGTGCAGGTCGCGACCGGCGGCGAGGGTCTGGTTGTGGCTTCCGACGATTTCGAAGCGCGGCTGCAGATGGGGGGGCAGTGCGGCGACGGGCCAGGCGGCCTCGGAAATGTCGACGCCGTGGCGCTCCCGCACAAGCCGGCGGATGGCGCCCAGCACGGAGCCGGCGTGGGGATCGATCGCCTGCGCGATCGCCTGCGCGCACGCCGGCAGCGGGACCAGGGGGCGGCGCAGGTTTTTGGGCAGGGCCTCCAGCAGGTGGAGGACGCGTTCTTCACGCAGCGCCGGCACCAGCCAGTCCAGCTGCCCGGGCGCGAGCACCTCCGCCAGCGCATAGGTCAGGCGAAACGTCACGCCGTCTTCCTCCTCCCCCGGCGCATACGCATAGCTCAGCGGCACCGCCGCGCTTCCCACCCGCACTGCGTCCGGAAACGCCGCCGTGTCGTACGCCGCCGCCGCATCCCCCAGCAGATCCGCCACCGTCGCGCACAGAAACTGCGGGTTGCACTGCGCCTTCAGCACCCGGTTCAGATCGTGCACGGACCCCACGCGCTCCAGCCGGCCGGCGTAGAACCGAAACAGCGCCTCGCCCAGGTCGCCTCCCGCCCGATGCCGGATGCGCGTCTGCCACAGCTCGAGTTTGCGGCGCAGGCGGCGGTTGTGCTCGAGGAACGCGTAACGCCCGTCCACGTCCTCCTCCACCAGCGCGGCGCGGATGAAGATCTCCGTGGCTTCGGCGGGGTTGATTTGCAGGTAGCCCACCGGCCGTTCGCGCAACACCAGCCCCCGCAACAGCACCCGCTCGGTGCACAGCACCCGCCCCGCCCTGCGCTCCCACCGCGGATGCTCGTGGGTCACCCTGACCAGGTGCGGCCCCAGTTCGATCACCCACTCCGGATCCACCTCCGCCACCCTGCGGAGAAACAACCGCGACGTCTCCAGCAGCTCGCCCGCGACCAGCCACGGCGGCTGGCCGGCCCGCCCCCCCTGTCCTTGCTCCGCGCAGGGCGCGCTGTCCCCCTCGCGCCGGCCGTTCGATGGCCCGTGATCGACCATGCCCCCCCCGCCCCGCACCCCCGCCCGTCGAGCCGCCTCGGAACCGCCCCCCACAGCCGGGGCGCCGCGCCCCGGCCCGGCACTTCGGCCGCCCGGTTTCTCAAACAGGCCGGACCCGGGGAAGATCATGGCCTGTTTGTTGCCGCCGAGGCGGTAGAGGTTGCGCTCTTCGCGGCGGGCGACATGACCGAACAGCCCGGTGAGAATCGAACGGTGAATGGCCGCATACCAGCGGCCCCCCAGCGGCATCCCGGCGCGCAGTCCGTGCCGGGTTGCGGCCTGCTCGGGCACGGTTGTGGAGGCCTCGGGAGGCGGATTTGCGGCGTTGGGAATTGGGCGTTCCCGGCTCCAGTCGTTCTTCAGGTCTTGGACGGCCTCTTCCAATTGGGCGTGGACGTCGACCCATTCCCGCATGCGGAGAAAGGAGAGGAAGTGCGCTTTGCAGAACTTGCGGAGTTGGTTCTGGGTTTTCAGCGATTCCCAGGTGTCGTGGTAGGCGTTCCAGATGTTCAGCAGCGTCAGAAAATCCGACCGCGGCTCCTCGAAGCGGCGGTGGGCGGTTTCGGCGGCGTCGCGGAGTTCGAGGGGCCGCTCGCGGGGGTCCTGGATGCTGAGGCCGGCGGCGATGACGAGGACTTCGGGGAGGGCGTGTTGGTGTTGGGCTTCGAGAATCATGCGGCCGGCGGCGGGGTCGACGGGCAGCCGGGCCAGGTCGCGGCCGAGGGGGGTGAGGTGGCGGGACTCGTCCAGGGCGCCGAGTTCCTGGAGCAGCTGGTAGGCACTGGCGATGGCCTGGGGTGTGGGCGGCTCGAGGAAGGGGAAGGTCTCGAGTTCGCCCAGGCGGAAGGCCTTGAGGCGCAGCAGCACGTCCGCCAGATCGCAGCGCCTGATCTCGGGCTCGGTGTAGCGGGGGCGGGCCTGGTAATCGGCTTCCGCGTAGAGCCGGAGGCAAATGCCGGGCCCCAGGCGCCCGCAGCGGCCTTGGCGCTGGTCGGCGCTGCTCTGCGAAATGGGTTCGATCGGCAGCCGCCGGCTGCGGGTGCCGGGGTGGTAGCGGCTGATGCGCGCCAGCCCCGTGTCGACGACATAGCGGATGCGCGGGACGGTGAGCGAGGTCTCGGCGATGTTGGTGGCCACCACCACGCGCCGGCGCGGGCCGGGGCTGAACACGCGCTGCTGGTCGCCAGCCGCCAGCCGCCCGAACATCGGCACCACCTCCACCGCGTCGCGATGCCGCGCTGCAAGCCGCTCGCAGGTTTCGCGGATATCGCGTTCGCTCGGCATGAACACCAGGACGTCGCCGGCCTGGGGTTCCGCCAGCAAGGCGCCCGCGGCGTCGACGGCGGCGTCCACATACGTGACGTCCCCCGCCGCCTCCGCGCCCTCGTCGAGCGGCGCGTAGCGGACCTCGACGGGGTGGAGGCGGCCGGAGACTTCGATGACGGGGGCATGGTTGAACGCGCGTGCGAAGCGTTCGGTATCGATGGTCGCGGAGGTGATGATCAGTTTGAGGTCGTCGCGCCGCGCCAGCAGCAGCTTCAGGAAGCCCAGCAGGATGTCGATGTTCAGCGAACGCTCGTGCGCCTCGTCGATGAGGATCGCCTCATAATCGGCCAGCAGCGGGTCCGCCTGCACCTCCGCCAGCAGAATCCCGTCCGTCATCACCTTCACACTCGTTTCCGGCCGCGTGTGGTCTGCGAACCGGATTTTGCTCCCGACCTGCCGGCCCAGGGTCATGCCCAGCTCCTCGGCCAAGCGCCGGGCGATGGACAGCGCCGCCACTCGCCGCGGCTGGGTGCACCCGATCTGTGCGCGCAGCCCCAAGCCGGCTTCGAGACACATCTTGGGAAGCTGGGTAGTCTTGCCCGAGCCGGTCTCGCCCGCGACCACCACCACCGGGTGCGCCCGGATCGCGGCGACAATCTCGTCCTTCCTCGCCGAGATGGGCAGCGCGCCGGGGTAGGCCAGGTGCTTCAAGATCGCACGGCGCTGCTCGCGCAGGCGAATCGACGCCCTGGCCTGCGCCAGCCAGCGCGCCAGCGGCATCGGCGCCGGCTCGCCCCGAAGCCGCCGCGCCAGGCCGTCCGCCAACCCCCGTCCCAGGCGCACCTGGTCCGGCAGCAGGCACTGCGGCAGGAGACGTTTCAGCTCTTCAACCGATGACGACGCGCGCACGGCGGCGCCATTCTGGGCCCGCGCCGCCCGCCAGGAAAACAAGAATCGGCGGCGGCGCCGCGTGGCGGCACGGCTTGTGTCCCTGCGCCGCCGCGCTATGCTGGGGCGATGGGAACCGAGTCGGCGCTGGACGAGTTGCGGCAGCGGGTATGGGACGGCAAGCGGATTGCCGCCGCGGAGGCGCTGCGGCTGCATGGCCTGCCGCTGGTGGAGCTGGGGGCGCTGGCGGACCGGCGGCGCCAGTTGGCTCGCGCGGACGCCTACGCCGGGCGGGGCGACCGGATTGTGACGTATATCGTCGACCGCAATGTGAACTATACAAACGTCTGCACGGTCGGGTGCGCCTTCTGCGCCTTCTACCGGACCGAGCGCGATCCCGATGCCTGCGTCATCTCCCACGAGGCCATGGACCGGAAGATCGAGGAAACGATCGCGCTCGGAGGCACGCAGATTCTGCTCCAGGGCGGGCATCATCCGCGGCTCCCGCTGCAGTGGTATCTCGACCTGCTGGCGCACATCAAAGCCCGCTTTCCGCAGATCAACATCCACGGGTTCAGCCCCAGCGAGTTCATCCATTTCCGCAACCTGTTTCAGCTCCCCCTGGCCGAGATCCTCCGGCAATTCGTCCGGGCTGGCCTCGGCTCCATTCCCGGCGGCGGCGCGGAGATTCTCGTGGACCGGGTGCGGCGCCGGGTGTCGCCGCGGAAGGCGACGGCGGACGAGTGGTTGGAGGTGATGGACACGGCGCACCGGATGGGACTGAGCACGACGGCCACGATGATGTTCGGCCACGTGGAAACCCTTGAGGACCGCCTGGAACACCTCGAGCGCCTCCGGGCGCAGCAGGACAAGACCGGGGGATTCACCGCGTTCATCGGCTGGACGTTCCAGCCCGAGAACACGCGGCTTAACGCGCCGGCCGCGGGCGCTCACGACTACCTGCGCACCCAGGCCCTGGCGCGCATTTATTTGGACAATTTCCCCAGCGTGCAGGGGTCGTGGGTGACCCAGGGGCCCGCGATCGGGCAGGTGGCGCTCACGTACGGCGCCAACGACCTGGGCAGCATCATGATCGAGGAAAACGTCGTCCGCCAGGCCGGCGCCCGCTTCCGCATGACCGTCTCCGACATGCGCCGCCTGATTTGCGAACTGGGCTACGAACCGCACCAGCGCGACAACTGGTACCGGCTGCTCGACGACTGACGCGCTCCGACCGGACCCGGCTTCCGCCGGCCTCGGCCCGAAGCGCCCGAGTCAGTCCGGCGCGCCCGTCGAGCGGCGCCGGTTGTAGGCCGCGCAGCCATACCGCTGCCGCACCAAAACCTCGGCGCGTTCGCGCACCTCCGGCGGCGCATCCCAGCGCGTCCACGCCACCCCCCACTCGCGGACCGCCACGGCGCACAGGGCGTCTTCCCACCGCCCGCGCGGGAGTCCGGGGGGCGGCTGCACGGATCCCTGGATCAACAATCCCTGACGGTTGCGGCGCTGGGCGGCGCCGGCGATTTTGCGGTTTTGGATGAGGAGGTCGGACTGTTCGGCGCCGGCGAAGCACTGGCCGGGGCGATCCTTGCGCCGGGCCGGGGCGAGCGTGGTGGGCACGCCCAGCTCGGCAAAGGCGCGTCGCAGCCACTGGTGCAGCCGGCGATAACTCTCGACGGCTCGAAGCGCATACCACCGGTGCGCCGGCGGAATCACCAGGCTATAGGTCCAATCGGCGTCGTGGGGCACCAGCCCGCCGGCCGTGGGCCGGCGAACCAGCGGACGAAGTGTCGTCATGACTTCGACGTCGGCATAACGCTGGAAATAACCAAAGGTGGCGGCGGGCTCCGTCCATCCATACAGCCGCAGCACCGGCCGGCCCAGCGCCGCGCCATGTTCCAGCAGCGCCTCGTCCAGCGCCATGTTGAAGGCACTGCCGCCTTTCCCGGACCGAAGACAATACCAGCGTTCGCAAACAGCCTCGCTCATGGAGCCTCCTCAGTCCTTCTCAACGCGCGGTCCGCCGCGCGCCGCCCGGCGCAGCCCGCACCGCCCTGGGGCGGGGCGACGGCCGCTCCCGGAGAGTCCTTGCGCCCACCCCCACCCGGGGACAGTCCGCCCCGATCTCGCAATGCGCGCAGTCCGGGGTTCGGGCGCTGCAGCGGCGGCGCCCGTGCCAGATCAGCCAGTGGCTTGCCATCGTCCACTGGTCGGCCGGAACGAGTCTCATCAGCGATTGCTCGATCTTCGCCGGGTCCCGTTCCCGGGTGAATCCGAGCCGCCGTGACAGGCGGGCGACGTGGGTGTCCACGACGATGCCTGCGTGGACTCCGAAGGCGTTGCCCAAAACCACGTTGGCGGTTTTGCGGCCGACGCCCTGGAGTTGGAGCAACGCCTCCATGGTGTTCGGGACTTGGCCCCGGTGGTGGGCGAGGAGCCTTCGGCAACACGCCTGGATGTTTCGGGCCTTAATCCGAAAGAGCCCGAGGCGGCGGATGGCCTGCGCCAGCGTCTCGGGATCCGCCTGCGCGTAATCGGCGGCGGTGCGGTAGCGTTCGAACAACCGGGTGGTGACGAGGTTCACCTGCCGGTCCGAGCATTGCGCCGAGAGCATGGTGGCGATGAGCAGGTCCAGCGGGGTCCGGTGGCCCAGTTCGCAGCGGGCCTCCGGATACGTCCGCCGGAGGAGCGCGAAAACCCGATGCGCGCGCGCCGCTTTGGCGGGTAACGATTCGCGGGGCATGGCAGGAGACCGCGCGCCCTCCGCCTATCGCAGCACCGGCGCCGGCCCGCGCAGCGCTTCGCGGGCAAAGCCGCGCGGGGGGAAGGCGTCGCGCGGCGCGGCGGCGGCGGGCGCGAGGTCTGGCGTTTCGGGGTATTCGAAGATGCGGCCTTCGAAGTTGCGGAGCAGGATGCGGTCGGCGGTGCGGCTGAGGACATGTTCGGACGTGATGGGCACCTTGCCGCCGCCGCCGGGGGCGTCGATCACGTATTGCGGCAGGGCGTAGCCGGTGGTGTGGCCGCGGAGGCGGTTCATGATCTCGATGCCTTTGGCGACGCGGACGCGGAGGTGGGAGGATCCGGCGATGAGGTCGCATTGGTAGAGGTAATAGGGCCGCACCCGGCACATCAGCAGCTTGTGCAGGTGCGCCTTCATCACCGTTGGGTCGTCGTTCACCTGCCGCAGCAACACGGACTGGTTGCCCAAGGGAATGCCGGCGTCGGACAGGCGCTCCAGCGCGGCGCGCACCTCGACGGTCAATTCCCGCGGATGGTTGGAGTGGATGCTCAGAAACAACGGGTGAAACCGCCGAAGCATCGCGCACAATTCAGGCGTGATCCGCTGCGGCAGAAACACCGGAATCCGCGTCCCGATCCGGATCAGCTCGACATGCGGGATGGCGCGCAGGCGGCTGAGGAGGGTTTCGAGTTTCTCGTCGCGCAGCAGCAGAGGATCGCCCCCGCTGAGCAGCACGTCACGCACCGCCGGGGTGCGCGCGATGTAATCCAGCTGGCGGTCGAGGTCCGGATGAAAATCGTAGCCGGTGGCGTTGCTGACGAGCCGGGAGCGGGTGCAGTAGCGGCAGTAGGTCGCGCAGCGGTCGGTCACCAGGAACAGCACGCGATCCGGGTAGCGATGCACCAGGCCCGGCACCGGCGAATGCGAGTCTTCCCCGCAGGGATCGGTCATTTCCCCGTGCGCCGTCACGGTCTCGGACAGCCGCGGAATCACCTGCCGCCGGATCGGGCAGTTCACATCGGCGGGATCCACGAGGTTGAAGAAGTAGGGCGTGATGGCCATCGCCAGCCTGGTGTTGGCCAGTTGCGCGCCGGCGCGTTCCTCGGGGGTCAGCGCCGGCATCCGCGCGCTCAACTCGGCCGGGTCAGTGATCCGATGGCGAAGCTGCCAGGTCCAACTGCTCCAATCGCGGTCGGGCACGTCGCTCCACAAGCCGCGTCCGGCGGACTGGAATTGTTTGAGGCATTCGAATTGTTCGCGCTCGGCCGCCGTTTCCTGAGTGCCCGCTGCAATGCTGGTGTGCATGACTGGCCGCACTATAGAAATGGGCATGGGCCTGTCAAGAAGGCCGCCCCGCGAACGGGGCGCAGCGCGGCATTCATTGCACTGCCGCCCGCCACCCACGCACCGACCCAGACTGCCGACGCTGTCCACCGGCCCGTCTCCTGCCCTTTGGGCGGCGTCAGGACGGCTGCCGCCCAGCTGGCGTTGCCACGTCGGGGCGAACGGCGCCGTAACTGGCGATTGAAATCACCACCAACGTCCAGACCGGCAGCGCCGACAGGCCCGGGATGGCTTCCAGAATGAGCGCCGGCAAGAGCATCCAGCGCCCGCCCAGAACCGCGAAGAGCACGAGCGCCGTGGCCAAATCCACCCCCCATTGCACTGGCGGCACGAGGGTGAATCCGAGGGACAGCAGGTCCGACACTCCCGCCACCGCGAGCGCCCCGACCAGCCGCGAGCGGGGGTAACGCCGGACCCACGGCGCACGTTTCGGCGCCGGGCTTTCCTGGCCGTCATACACCAGCGTCACCACCGGCGGCGTCTCCGCTTTGGGCGGCGCATGGTTATGGAATTCTGTGGGCATCGTTGGCCGTGCCGCACCCACCCTAACACGCCTGCGTCTGCATAGCCAGCGGCCACTCTGCCCGACAGCGAATCCCCGCGCCGCCCACGGCGGACAGGCGCCACGAGGCGGAGTCCGCCTGCCGTTCGGACCGGGGGACGGGTCCGAATGAAGTGTGGGGCGGCGTTTTTGAGGGCTGTGGGGGGGGGCGATTTACGGCGGCGGCGGGAGGGATCTGGCGCAGCGCCGGGCCAGGTCGTCCGCCCAGCGTTGAAGGGCCTCCTTGTTCGGCGAAATCCTGTTGAGTTCCTCGACGTAGTTGAGTGCCAGCGCGAAATGCGCCGTTTCTTCCTCGAGATTGGCCAGGTTGCCCAGCAGTTGGGCGTAGAGGAGCAGGTCCGGTTCCGGCTTGGTTTGCTCGGTGGTCCGCCACCGTTGCAGGGCCAGTTCCCAAAGATTGCGGGCGCGGTCGGGGGCGCGGCGGTGTTCGCGTTGGATGCGCCCCAGTTCGAACAGGAGTTCGGCGTTGCCCGGATTATGCTGGAGGCCTTCCCGCAGAAACTGCTCGGCCTCGTCCACGCGGTTGAGCCTTGAGCGCAGCCAGTAGGACGCAACGACGTAGGTTTCCGGGTGTTCGGGATCGAGATCGGCGGCCACGCGCAGCCAGGGCAGGATCTCGCGCTCCTCGCCCTTGCGGGCGAGGCCGGGGCTGGCCGGGCGGGGTTCGGCGCCGGGGGTTGAGGCTGGGGGATGGCTTTCGCCGAGGTGCCTGTGTTCGGAGGGATGGAAGTTGCGGCTGAAACGCTCCAACCAGTCGCGCGGTTCCCCCAAGAAGTCAGCATGGGCGTGGTGCGGGTGCCCTTCGGGTTCGGGATGGGCGGCCGGGTGCAGGGCGTGAGTGGGCCGGTTGACATCGAAGATGGAGGGGTAACAGCCCTTATGGAAGTAGGCATCGGCCTTGGCGAAGAAATGCGCCGCCAGCAGCCGCCGGCTGTCGCCCATGAGGACGGTCAGCAGGTTTGCCGAGGCGTGGCGGGGGCCCGACCACAGCTTCCATTCCGGCTCGAGCCATGCGGCCAGGGCGAATGCGGCGCTCAACAAAAGGGGCAGGTGGGCGCAGGTGGGCATGGTCGTCACGGGCGCCGCGCACCGGTGTGTGGGTTTCCTGGCATCGGCTTGCGTCTCAGAGGACGGTTTTGCGTCGGAACCAGGCGGCGGCGCCGACGAGGAACACGGCGGTGTAGACGGCGGCATAGAGCAGGGCGCTGCTCCAGGCCCACCAGGGGACGAGCCCCCAGTCGTGGATCACCCGGTTGCGGATATCGAACCATTCGAGGTGAGGCAGGAGATAATAGGCGGCATAGACCAGCGTCTGGAGGGGTTCGTTCAGTTGCAGGGCCACGTGGTTGAGGTGGCGTCCCAACATGAGGATGCCGGCGCTGACGAGGAAGGCGATGGTGTTGGTGGACGAGGGGGCGGCGAACACCACGGAGCCCAGGAGAGTCATGGCGATCACGATCCCGAGCATGGCCCAGTGCAGCACCAGCGCCTGGCCATACGCGGCCAGCGGCCACTGGTGTTCCCGCGCGCCGCTGACCAGCGCGAAAAAGCCATAAAAGGTCAGAAGCGTCAGGCCGGCCACCTGCCAGCAGCCCCAGAATTTGCCCAGCAACAGCTCGGTGCGCGTGACCGGCTTGGCCAGCAGCGGAAACACGGTTCGCTGTTCCCGTTCGGCGGGGATTTGCCGGGCGGTGGTGGTGATGGCGATGACCAGCGACGAGATCCAGATGAGGAGCAGGCAGATTTCCTTGAGGTAACGGACGATCCTGGCCTCGTTGAAGAAGTTCATGGCGCCCAGCACCAGGGTGATGAGCGCGGTGAGAATGAACAGCACATAGAAATCCTTGCGGCGGCGCATCTCGAGCAGGACGATGCTCCCGATGGCCTGGGTGTTGCCCCAGCCGCGCCAGCGCGCCAGCCGGGCCGGGATCTCAAGCAGCGTGCTGACGGCCGGAAGACAGGTGGGTGCCGGGCTCATAGGCGGGTTGCGAATAACCGATGAGTTGAAGGAAAATGTTTTCAAGATCGCCGTGATACCGCGTCACCAAATCGCGGACACGGCCTTCGACCTTCAACTGTCCCTCATGCAGAATGGCGACGCGATCGCACACCGTTTCGACCTCGCCCAATTCATGGGACGAAAAGAACACCGTTTTCCCCTCGGCTTTGAGGCGCTGGATGATTTGCCGGACCTTCATGCGCCCGAGGGGATCCAGGCCGCTGGTCGGCTCGTCCAGGATGAGCAACTCGGGGTTGTTGATCAGCGCCTGGGCCAGGCCCACACGCTGCTGCATGCCTTTCGAGTAGGTCCGGATCGGGCGGCCGCGCGCGTGTTCGAGTTCCACCAGCCGCAGCACCGCCGTGATGCGCGATTCGACGTCGGCTTTCGGGATCCGGAAGATCCTGGCGTAGAACCGAAGCAGCTCCTCGGCGGTGAGAAACTTGTAGTAACAGGTTTGTTCGGGCAGATACCCGATGCGCTGCCGGGCGATGGGCTCGCGCACGTTCACTCCGAACAGGAACGCGTTGCCCGCCGTCGCGTTGTTGAACCCCAGCAACACGTTCATGGTCGTGGTCTTGCCCGCGCCGTTGGGTCCCAAAAAACCAAAGACCTCCCCGGGGGCGATGCTCAGGCTGAGCCCCTTCACGGCCACGTTCGGGGTCCGCCCCGGGTCGGTGCCGGGGAATTCGACCCGCAGGCTTTCGATGCGCACGATAGGTTCCACAAACACTCTGCGGGAAAGATCTCAGCCTATAGCATGCCAATGTGCAGTCGACGCCTCGCGAAATGCCTTCGAGCCCATCCCCACGTGCCCATCATCGCCCATGACCCCGGTGCCGTGAATCCGTTCCCGCCGCCCGCCTTCCGCGCACGCACTTTCCGTTTGATGAACCGTCCCGGTTCCGGGTAACGTCGGTCCCATGCAACATCGGCCGGGCTGCCCGTTTCACATTGTCCGAGGATGCCATCTGCCGGGAGCGGCATTGCTCGGGATGGGGCTGGCGCTGGCGCTGGCGTTCGGGCCGGCGCCGGCGGCGCGGGCGGCGCACGTGCTGGTGGAAGCCGAACATTTTACGGACCACGGCGGCTGGTCGCTTGACACCCAGTTCATCGAGCTGATGGGCTCCCCCTACCTGCTCGCGCACGGTCTGGGCCAGCCCGTCCCGGACGCGACCACGACGGTGACGCTGCCGCGGCCGGGTGCGTATCGTGTTTGGGTGCGGACGAAGGACTGGGTGGCGCGGTGGCGGGCTCCGGGGGCGCCGGGGCGCTTCGAGGTGCGGATCAACGGGCAGGCGCTGCCGGAGACGTTTGGGACGGTGGGGGCGGAATGGTTCTGGCAGCCGGGAGGCACCGTCGAGGTTCACCAGGCCCGGATCACCCTCGCCCTGCACGATTTGACCGGGTTCGACGGCCGTTGCGATGCGGTGTTGCTGACGGATGATCCGCAGTTCGAGCCCCCGAACGATGCCGCGCCGGTGCCGGAGTGGCGTCAGCGCCTGAGGGGACTGCCGGAAGCGCCGCGGGAGGCGGGTGCCTTTGATCTGGTGGTGGTCGGGGGCGGATACGCGGGCATGTGCGCCGCGGTGTCGGCCGCGCGGATGGGTTGTCGCGTGGCCCTGCTCCAGGACCGCCCCGTGCTGGGCGGCAACGGCAGCTCCGAAGTCCGCGTCTGGCCCCAGGGCCTGACGCGGCGCGGACGATATCCGCGGCTGGGGGAGATTGTGGAGGAACTCGCCGACCGGCCGAGCCAGTCGCCGGGGTCCAGCGCCGAGTTCAAGGACGCCCGCCGGGAAGCGGTGCTGCGCGCCGAGAAGAACCTGGCGCTGTTTCTCAACCACCACGTGTTCCGCGCCGAAACCAACGAGGGCCGGATCGTGGCCGTCCTGGCGCTGGACACGCGCACGGGCGAGGTCCGCCGTTTTGGCGGCGCCCTGTTTGCGGACTGCACCGGCCACGGCACGCTGGGGGCGCTGGCGGGTGCGGACCAGCGTGTGCAGGGCGAGGGTCACATGGGCATGAGCAACATGTGGCGCTGGAACCTTGCCGACGAGCCGGTGGCATTCCCCGCGGTGCCCTGGGCGCTGCGGCTCGGGATGAAGGATTTCCCCTACCCGAGGAAAGGACACGGCGAATGGTTTTGGGAGAGCGGCTTCGACCGGCACCCGATCGACGACCTGGAGCACACCCGGGACTGGAACCTGCGGGCGGTGTTTGGCGCGTTTGACGCGATGAAGAACGGCGCGGGCCGCGAGGAGCACCGGCGGGCGCGGCTGGAGTGGGTGGCCTACGTGGGGGGCACACGCGAGTCCCGCCAGCTGCTGGGCGACGTGATCCTGACCCGCGACGACATCGCGGCGAAACGGGATTTTCCGGACGGCTGCGTGCCCACCACGTGGTCCATCGACCTCCATTACCCCGACGCCCGCTACACCAACGCCTACCCGCAGGACCCGTTCATCTCGCGGGCCGTGTTCGACCGCGCCGTCGACAGCGTCCATGGCTACCCGGTCCCGTATCGCTGCTTTTACTCGCGCAACCTCGACAACCTGTTCATGGCCGGACGCTGCATCAGCGTGACCCATGAGGCCCTCGGCACCGTCCGCGTCATGAAAACCGGCGGCATGATGGGCGAAGTCGTGGGCAAGGCGGCGTCCCTCTGCATCAAATACCAACGCTTGCCCCGCGCCATCCACCATTCCCATCTCGACGAACTCAAAGACCTGATGCGCCAGCCCGGCGCAGCCCGCCGCAACACCGTCCACGATCCCCTTTCCATCCCCGAAGGCGTCCCGCCCCTTCCGGCGCCGGAGGTGATTGCCCTCGATCCCGGCCGCCTCCCAGGCATCGTCATCGACGATCCGCAGGCCACCTTCACCGGCCGCTGGCAGCCGGGCCAGAACCTCAGAGGGTTTGTCGGCGAGCGCTATTGGTATCACGCCCCGGGCGGAAGCGGCTCCGCGCGTTTCGTGTTTCGCGTCCCGGCGGAGGGCCGCTACGAGGTCCGCCTTGCTTACCAGGACCACCCAAATCGCGCCTCCAATGTGCCGGTCACCGTCACCAGTGCCGAAGGCGACCGCCAAGTGACCGTCAACCAGAAACTGCCACCCCCGCTCAATGACGCCTTCGTCGCGGTGGGCACGTTCCGCTTCGAAGCCGGACAACCGGGCGGCGTGCGGATCGAAACCCGCGGCGTCAACGGCATAGTCCATGCGGATGCCGTGCAGGTCGTGCCCGCCCCCTGAGGCCTTTCCGGGACGCGTTTCCGGCGGAGACCGCACCGCGGGTCGCGCCCAATCCAGACGCCATGGGACGCGAAGCCGGGCGCGGACGGACCCGGCTGCCGCGGATCCGCGATTCGATTCGAGATCCGGTTCAGGGGTGGAACTTCTGCTGGTCGTGCTCCGGGGACCGGGGTATGCTGAGGGGCATGCGCAATCTTTTTCTCCTCGCGGCTGCGTTGGCCGTGGCGGCGTTCCACGGGCATGCGGCTTCGCCGGCGCGTCCCAACGTGGTGGTGATCTTGGCGGACGACCTCGGCTACGGTGACCTGGGGTGTTACGGGCATCCGACGATCCGGACGCCGCACTTGGACCGGATGGCGGCCGAGGGGATGCGGTTCACGGATTTCTACTCGGCGGCCGAGGTCTGCACGCCGAGCCGGGCGGCATTGTTGACGGGGCGGTATCCGGTGCGCAGCGGCATGGCACACGACCGGTTCCGGGTGCTGCGCAACCGGTCGACGGGCCACCTGCCCGCCGGGGAACTCACCCTGGCAGAAGCCCTCAAGACGCGAGGCTACGCGACCGGCATGGTCGGGAAGTGGCACCTGGGCGTGTGGTCCATCAATCCCGCCGGCCACCCGCGCCGGCACGGCTTCGACACGTTCCTGGGGCTGCCGCATTCCAACGACATGGACCCGGCGGCTGCGGCGCCGCGGGGTGCACCCGGCAGGCCGGACCAGGACCCGGCGTGGTGGAACGCGCCGCTGTATCGCAACGAGGATTTGGTGGCCCGGCCGGCTGATCAGACCCAACTGACCCGCCGCTACACCGACGAGGCGGTGCGGTTCATTCGGGACCATCGTCAGCAGCCGTTCTTTCTCTATGTCGCGCACACCTTTCCCCATGTGCCGCTGTTCGCGTCCGGCGCGTTCCGCGGCACCAGCCGGCGGGGTCTTTACGGGGACGTGGTGGAAGAGCTGGATTGGAGCGTGGGCCAGGTGCTGGAGACGCTGCGGCGCGAGGGGCTGGCGGAGAACACGTTTGTCTTCTTCAGCAGCGACAACGGCCCGTGGCTGATCATGAACCAGCAGGGAGGTTCGGCCGGGCTGCTGCGCGAGGGCAAAGGCAGCACCTGGGAGGGCGGCATGCGCGTCCCCGGCATTGCCTGGTGGCCCGGACATATCCCCGGGGGCGCCGTCAACACCAACCTCGCCTCCCTCCTCGACCTCTTCCCCACCGCGCTGACTTTCGCCGGCGGCACCCCGCCGCCGCAGCGCCCCCTCGACGGCTTCGACCTGAGCGACACCCTGCTGCGCGGCGCTCCGGGACCGCGGGACACGATGTTTTTTTACCGCGGGACGCGGCTGTTTGCGGCGCGCCACGGCCGCTGGAAGCTGCACCTGTGGACGCAGAAAGGCTATGGCCAGCCCCAGCCCGACGCCCACGAACCGCCGCTGCTGTTCGACGTGAACGCCGATCCCGGGGAGTCCTTCAACCTGTCCGCCCGCCACCCCGAGGCGGTCGCGGACGTGCTGAAGCAGATCGAAAAGCACCGCGCCACGCTGACGACCGCGCCGTCGCAGCTCGAATCCGTCGAGCCCCCAGCGGCCAAGCCGCAGGCGGACCCTTCGCCCCGGCGCTGAGACGCTGCGGGATTCGGCTGGACATCACGACCACGTCGCCGGACCGGTCGCGGAGCGACATGGCCCGGCCGCGTTCCCTCCGCTCGCGGGCCGCTCAGATCCCCCGGTTCGCGCGCCACAGCAGAATTATGCCGACGATCTGGAACACGAAATTCGGCAGCCAGACGACAAGGTGGGGCAAGAGCTCCGGACGGGATTCGAGTCCCTGGGCGAAGATGAAGCCGCCGTAATAGACGGCCACCAGGAGGAGGGCGACGGCGATGCCGAACGTGGTTTCCCGGCGATGGGCGCGGATGCCGAGGGGAATGCCAACGAGGGTGAAGCCGATGCATGCGAACGAGAACGAGACCTGGCGGTGCATCTGGATCCGGACGGGCGCCGTGAGGTCGGCGGCGTGACGCTGCCGGAGCGCGGCCAGACGCGCCGGGTCGCGCGGGGCGGACGGGAGGGCGGGGATCGGGGCGCCGACCAGACGTTCCATGGCGCGCAATTCGTTCTGGAGCTGGCGAAAAGTCATATTGCTGACCTTGATGTCGTCCTCAACCGGCGCGCGAATGTCAATCTCAGGCAACTCCGCCTCCCCGGCGTAGCCGGGCTCGCGTTTGCCGCGAACCCAATCCACACTCCAGGCATCCCACAATTTGACGCGGATTTTGCCGGCGGCGGCATCGACATTCAGTTCGCCTCGGGCGGCGCGGATATGGCTTTCGACCTGCTGATCTTTGAGATTGATGATGATGATGTCCTCGATGTGGTTTCCCTTCACCTTGCCCAGATACACCACGTGTCCGGGGAAATCCTTGATGAAGGTCTTCTCCGGCAGGAGGGCGTCGCTGCGTTTGAGCCCCATCTCGAACAGGAGCCGCTTGTAGGCGACACGGCTGGCGGGGGCGACGTGGAGGTTGACGAAGGCGCACACGCCGCTCAGGGCGGCGCTGAGCAGGAGGATGGGGGAGACGAGCGAGAGGAGGCTGACGCCGCCGGCGCGGGCGGCGGTCAGTTCCTGGTCGGCGCTGAAGCGGCCAAAGACGAGCAGGGTGGCGGTGAGCAGGCCCATGGGCAGGGCGAAGGCGAGGACGAAAGGGATCAGGAGGCCGATGGCGTGGAGGATGGCCAGCCACGGGGCCTGGCGGTTGACAAGCAGCGTCAGCACCTCGCGCAGGACGTTGCCGAGCAGCAGAACGAAGGCAAACACCGCCACCGTCATCACCAGCCCCGCCAGCACCTGGCGGGTCAAATACAGGTGCAGCGTTCTCACCACAGCGTGCCCGGTTCCTCGCCCCCGCCCCCCACCCGCGGACAACTCGTGTCCGCGCCGAACGCAAACCCGCGCGGCCGATCCGGCGGCACTTCGCCGAAAGGCAACAGACTCATGGCGGCACAGTGCGCGAAAATGCCGGCACGCAAAAGGCAAAAGTGCGCCGGCAGGATCCGCGCTTCGCACGAGCCGCGCTTCCACGCCCCAACCCCAGCCCAACCCCCCCGCCCCCCAACGCCGTCGGCAAGGCGGCCCCACCTCCGCACCGCCTCACGCGGCGCGGACGACACGGGAGGCGCGCTTCGGGGTGCGTGCGGCAGATCTCGATTTGCGGGGCCGGCGCGCGGCGGTTCTGGGCCTGGGAGGGCGTGGCGAGGAGGACGACGGGGGGCCTTGTGTGATGATCTTGCGCATCTGGTCGAGCTTGGAGTCGATTTCGGTCCTGGCGCGCTGGAAGCCTTGTTCGGCGAGGTTGATGGTGTCGCTGAGCAGGCTGCAGCCTTGGCGGATGCGCCGGGTGTAGATGCCGGGTTTCAGCGCAATGCCCTTGGTTTTGAGGAAGCCGCTGAGGTTTTGGAACAGTTCATCGTGTTCAATGTGCTTCATGACGGTACCTTGTTGGGCGCCTGCAGCGAACACAAGCCCGAATGCCGCATTGCTCACCAGGAACCTGGTGAGCAATGCAGGTTAGCACCGGCACGCCCGTGCCTCCCGACATGGTGCGCCGCAGCCGGGAGGGCGCGCGGTCCCGCGCGAAGCGGGACTGTGCGGGTCAGGGGGGCGTTTTGGCGCGCATGGGGACGAGGTGGACGGGGCCGAGCAGGCCGGCGGGGGTCAGTGGCCAGGCGGAGGCATCGAAGGGTTTGTAGTCCAGGTTGACGAAATTGATGTCGTGAAAGCTGCGCCAGACGACCCGGCGCCGGTCCAGGTCGCGAATCCGGTTGGCGGCGACGCTGGTGACTTCGACTTCAAGGAGGTTGGCGCCGGGTTCCAGGCCGGGAAGAAGAAGGCGGTAGGGAGCAAGAATGAGGCTTCCGAGCTCGCGGCCGTTCAATCGGACCCGGGCGCTTTGGGCGACGCGGCCGAGGTCGAGGGCCCACGCGCCGGCGCCTGGCGGGGGCGCCTCGAAGGTGGTCGTGTAGCGGGCGGTTCCGGCGAAAGCTTGGAACGCGTCGCCACCCAGGTCGGTCCAGGAACCAAGGTCGGCGGTGGTGACGGCCGGCGGCAGACTGGGGCCGCCCCCCAGGAATTCGATGCGCCAATCCCCGCGAAGTTCGACGGGCGCACCGTCCGGCGTCCAGTAGGCCCATGGCTTGACGCGCGGCTCCGCGTGGTCCAGGACCCGAAGGATGAGCGACGCGCCGGGAGTCAGCTGAAGATAGACTTCGCTGCGCCCGTCGGCGGCGGCGCGCACGGCGCCGAGGCCGGTTTGGCCGGTGAGGGGGTCCATGATGACCACGGCTGCGGCGTGGACGGCCAGGGGCACCCAGCCGTCGAGGGGCTGGTCGCCGCGATGGGCGATGAAATAATGGAACGTCTTGTCAACGCGCCGGCGCAGGCCGTGGACGCCGGGGTGGGCATTCAGGGTTTCCCTGGGCACGGCGGCCAAGGAGAGTGCCGCGGCCAGGTCGCCGACGACGACCCGGCCGGCGCCGACCCGGGCGAGCCGGAGGGGAGAGTTGGAGACCGTGGCGAACTGGAGCGAGGCGAGGACGCTGCGGAATTGCTGCCGGCGCGAGTCGAGGCGGTTCCAGCCCGGCACGTCGGAGGGAAGTTGGTTTTCGAAAAGGACGGTGGCTCCGGCCTGGGCGGCCTGGCGGAGGCGCTGCAGGGTGGGCAGCGGCATCAAATGGCACTCGGGCACCACGAGGGCGCGGTAGGCGCCGCCGGGCGCGACGAGGCGGCGGTCCCGGACGGTTAACCGGGCCAACTGGCGATCGGAGATGTAATCGAAACCGAAGCCGTGTTCCCACAGCCAGCTTGCGGTCCGTCCAAGGGGTTGGCGTTCGAGCCAGGCGCGGCGGTGGACAGTCAGGGGCTGGACGAGGCCCTTGGGGTCATGCCAGAGATCGTGGATGGGCCAGTAGACGAGCAGGTCGGGGTCGGGGTGGCCGGCCTGGAGCAGGGACTGGCAGCGGGCGATGTAGGCGGCGAGGGCGGGGACATCGCGCCAGATCGGGTTGCGGGGGTTCATCTGGGTGGACGCATAGAACAGCCACCCGGGCCAGGGGGCTTCGTCGGGCGAGTAGCACGTCCCATGAAAGAACACGTGGTTGACGCCCGCGAGAAACAGGTCGTCCAGCAGAGCCTTCAGGTCCGCAAGCGTCTCGGTCCAATGTTCCTTCAACCAGGTGCCGGTTTCCGCCGCGACCCGCGGCTTGCCGAGCACATGCGCGGACGACGAGGCGAACTTGGAAACGAGGAGACTGCGGTCCCTGTGGAACATCTCGGTTTCGGGGATATCGGCGACGGCGTAGAGGTCGAGCAGGTTGCCCGGGGAACCGTGGGCCTGGTTGCGGGTGAGAAAGCCGTGGTCCCGGGCCCAACCCGCCCAGATGGGCAGCGAGTCCTCAGCCATGATGTCGGCCACCGTTTCGCGATAGTCGCTTTTGACCCGGGCCGACCGGTCGTCATCCGCAGCGCCGAGCAGGGCGGGTAGTTCGGCCGTGAGGGGATAGCCGCGGCGTTGGGCAAACCGGGCGAGGAAATCCGGCGCCCAGTCCGACACATACTCGTAGGAATCGTGATACAACGCGCGCGGACGCGGCCCCTCGAATCCGGCAAAGGCCCGGGTGAACCGCTCCACGTAATGGCGGACGGCGTCGGGGTAAATGAGGTTCAGCATGTGCCCCTGGCCGCCGGGTGCGGCGCGTTTGACGGTGCGGCCGGAGGGTTTTTGGGACAGGGCATAGACGCGCCAGGCGGCGGCCTTGGGCTGCCAGTCCACCGTGCCGTCGGGGCGGAGGCCCGAGGTGAGTTCGACCGGCGGGCCGTCGGGAGGAACCGCCACAAGCCCGTGCGTGGAGGCGGGGTCGAAGGTCCGCGTCAGGCGCGACCCGGCGGGAACGTCGATGGTTTGGACGGCGAGGCGTGCATTGGCTTCGAGGTCGGTGACGGTGGGGCCGCCGAAGCACCAGCCGGAGCCCAGGGTCATATCGACGCCGAGGTCCAGGCGCCGGGCCTCGCGGACTGTGAACTGCAGCATGTCCATCCAGCGGGGGCTGAGGTAATCGATGTAGCGGTCCTCCCACCCCTTGGCGCCGTAGATGGGAATGATATGGACGCCGCCCCAACCCGCGGCGGCGTAGCGGCGGAGTTCCTGGGCGAGATTATTGGTGTCGACCGCGCTCCCCAGCCACCACCAGTAGGACCAGGGCCGGGTGTCCCGGGTCGACGCGGGCCAGTCCTGCAGACCGGCCTCCGCGGCGGCGGCGGCGGCGACGCACGCCAGGACAAGGGGAAGGCACAAGCCGGGAGAACGGGGGCATGGAAGATTCATGGGATTCGGCGACGGCCGACCGGAGCGGGTGGCCATCAAGAAAAAGGCGCCCCTGGAGGCGCCTTCAGAGTTCGATGGACGGGGCTCGTCATTTCATGGCGGCCAGGCGCACGGCCAGGCGCGACTTCTTGCGATTGGCTTTGGCCTTGGCCACGACGCCGCCCTTGGCGGCCTTGTCGTAGACGGAACTGACCTCGCGCAGGGCCCGGGCGGCGACGTCCTTGTTGCCGGCCAGCACGGCGGCGAGAAATTGCTTTTCGAACGTCTTGAGCCGGCCTTTGGCGGCGGCGTTTCGGGACTGGCGCCGGGCGCTGCTGCGCATCCGGCGTTCGGCGGACTTCTTATTGGGCATAATGACGATTCAATGATGGTGCCAAATCAGGGGGCACACCGTAGCGGAACGGGTTGGGATGTCAACGGATTGTTTGGGGGGTCAGGATTTGATATCGCGCAGCTGGAACACGGTGACGCCGACGACGAGGAACGTGATGTTGAAGGCGAGGAGGATGCTGAGGGATTCGCCCAGGCGCCACCACGGAATGGACGGAGTGAGGACGTATTGCCACACATTGATGTGGTATGTGATGAACCAGTGTTTGAGGTCGGCGAAGTAAGGGATGTGCCGCAGGATATGGTCGGTGAAGATGACCGACAGGGCGAGGATGGTGGCGGCGGCGGGCTTGATGTTGAAACAGGAGAACATGAAGGCCAGGGAAATGAGTGTGGTGGCCTTGGAAATCATGACGAGATGGGCGCCAAGGTAGCGCTGCAATCCCGTGGCCGCATCAAACACCGCCATGAGTTCCCCCGGCACGACGATGAACATGCCCTGCCATGGAAACCACAGCGCCGCGAACAGAAGGGCGAATCCGCCCAGCGCCACCACCTGCGTGGCCGCAAACAGGACGCCCGCCAGCCACTTCAATCCCAACAGCCGCACGCGCGAGATGGGCCGCGCGAGAATCATGCGCAGGGTGCCGTCTTCGGCTTCCTTGGCGACCAAGTCGCCGCCCACGAGGGCGAGGTAGAGGGGGAGGAGGATGAACGCCACGGGCAGGGTGATGATGGTGGCGCAGGTCAGGCTGGAGGCGAACTCGACGCCGGGGGCCGTGAGCTGATGCCGGGCGCTGTCGTTGTAACGGAAGATCAGCACGATGGCGAGCTCGGCGGCCAGGAACATGGCGAACCCAATATACGTGCGCTTCTTCCCGAAGAGCTTCCAAAGTTCGTTGCGGAGTTGAAGCCGGAACATTTTAGCGGGGCATGTTGTTCCGCAAGTATCCAATGTAATTGCGCGAGATGGGACGCAGCCCCCAGCGGCGTGCGGAGGCGAGCAGCGCGCCGATCACACCTTCGAACTCCGGCAGGCTGACGATTCGCGTGGCCAGCATCACGGCGCTGACCTGCCACAGGAAATCGTGGAGCGGCCCCAGGCTGCGGCCGTCCGGGCGCCGGTGCAGATGCGAGTAGGCCTCCTCGAATTCCTGGTCGGTCTTGTCCCCCAGGACACTGCAGAACCTGAGCACATGCCGCTCGAGAAACGAGAACAACGGCACATAGGCGGGCGGAAAGCGGTCCAGGTGAGGCGGCGGCTGGACGTCGCCCCGGCCCAACTCCCGCAGCGCGGCGGCATGCCATTCCGCGGATTTCTGGGTGTCGCTGATCCGCACCCGGTGTCGGTCCTGGCACGCCCAGAGAACGCCCTGCACGGGCAGCACGACGCTGAGCTTGTCGGGTCGGAGCCCGTGCAGCAGCACCACTTCGCGCAGCGCCGGCGTGATGTTGTCCTCGCGCGAGGCAAATCGGTCGTCGGTATTCATAGAGGAGGTGTTCCGTCTTCAGGGGGTGGGGGTTCAGGGGGCAGGCAGCCGGCAGGATCCCCTGGCGCAACAGCGGCCGGGCCCGGGGATGCGGACGGCTGTTTCATCAGGTTGAGATAGAACTGCTCGAGCGTTTGTTTTTCGGGGGCGACTTCGAACACGGCCACCTCCCATTGCACCAGGCGGCGCACCAGCTCGTCGGCGGGCACGCCCGGGGCGAGTTGCACCCGGTGGCCGTCCCCGGCCGCAATGATCAGGCGGGCCTCGAACAGCCGGCGGGTGGTGTCGGGAAAACTGGCGGTTCGCAACCGGACCCAGTTGCCGGCGGCCCGGGCTTGGGGGAGGGGGCCCTCGAAAAGGAGTCGGCCCTGGTTGAGGACGGATATGCGGGTGCAGAGCTGTTCGACTTCGCCCAGCAAATGGGACGAGAGGAGCAAGGTCAGCCCCAGCTCGCGGTGCAGGCGCAGAATGGTCTGGCGCATCTCGTGGATGCCTTCGGGATCGAGACCTTCGCCGGGCTCATCCAGGATCAGCAGCCGCGGTGCGGGGAGCAAAGCTTGGGCGATCGCCAGGCGGGCCCGCATCCCGTGGGAATAGGTCCGCACCTTGGACCGGATCCGAGCCGACAGGCCGACCCAATCCGTGACCTCGCGAAGCCTCTCGGGCGGGGTGGGAGCCGTATAGGCGCTGAGAATTTGCAGGTTCCGCCAGCCGCTAAGGTAATCGTAGAAGGCCGGCGTCTCAAAAATGGCGCCCACGTTGCGAAGGGCCTGGCGGCGCTGGGTTGCGATGTCGAACCCGCTGACGCGCACGTGGCCGCGGGTGGGCCACACTTGGCCGAGCATCATGCCGATGACGGTGCTTTTGCCGGCGCCGTTGTGGCCCAGCAGCCCGTAAATCTCGCCCGCAGGCACACGGAGCGACACGTCGTCGACCGCGAGGCGGCCTCCGAACCGTTTGGTGACATGTTGCAGCTCGATCATGAGTCTGGGGTCGGCGGCGGTTTGCTCAAGGCTCCCAAACCACCGTGTCCTGAACCCGCCAGTCGGCATAGAGGCCGTTGACTTTTCTGTCCTCGCCCCGGGCGCGATGGAAATCCTCCTTGTCGAACATCAGGACAACCTCGTGCGGATCGCGGTTTCGGCCCATGATGCGCAACTGGTCTGCCACCTGTCCGTTGGCCAGGATGTTCCACGAGTAGCTGGAGCCGGTTTGTTCGAAGATCCGCCTGTCGTCCGCCGGGCATCGCAGGACTTCGGTCGAACCGAGGTAGGGCCGTAAGACCTGGTCGATCGTGGCGTGGGCTGTCGAAGGGCTGTTCGTGCTGAGGACCGGGTCCCTCACGTTCGGAAGCCGGTGATGATTATCCTGCGTGTAAAGCTGCAGGGCCAGGCCGATCTGGCGCAGGTTGCTGAGACATTCGATCCCGCGGGCGCGGGCCTTCATCTGGCCGAGCACGGGCAGCAGCAGCGCCGCCAGCAGCGCGATGATGGCGATCACCACGAGAAGTTCCACCAGCGTGAAGCCCAGGGAGCGCCGACGCCACGCGACCCTCGCGCCGGAGGCCGCGGCGCGCCGGCCCGCGCGTTGCGCCTTTCGCCTTCTCTGTTCGGCCTTCCGCATGGGACCGTCCGCCTCCCCTTCTCTACCTTCTCCGGTAGACGCGCCCGCCCGATTCGAGAATCCGCTGGATTTCCTCGAGCAGCGGCGCCACTTCGGCCTTCGTCTGGGCGGAACTTTCGGCGATGAAGGTCTGAAGGCCGAGCGAGCGGATTCTGGCTTCGAGCTCAGGGCTGATGCGTGGTGGGGAACCGTGGTCGGCGGGGAATGCGGAGGGTGAACCGGGCGGCGAATCCTCGGGGCCGGCGTCGCGCAGGCGCCGCAGGGATTCGTCGAGCATCCGCCGGCGGCGTTCTTCAGGCAGGCGTTCGAAGGCGGCAATCATCTGCTTCAGGCCGGTGGGGAAGGTGGCCTCGATGAATTCCTCCTTCTCGGTTTCGGTCATGTGGGCAAACCACGATTCCCAGTGGCGCCGGAGGCGGACCTCGCGCCGTTCCTCGAACGGCAGGGCATTGAGCTTGTCGGCGAGCTGCCGGAGGGCGCGTTGGCGGTCGCTGCCTTGCAGCGTGGCGAAGTCGACGGACTCGACGAACTGGTGCACCTTGGCGACCGTCATGCGGGATTTGCGCGCCCACCCATGCCCGGCCCAGGCGACCAGCCAGACGGCCACGAGCGCCAATAGCGCCAGGCCAATCGTTCGCCGCTGCGAGTTCATCGGCGCCCATTGTAGAACGCATCGCCCCCGGTGCGACAAAAAAACGGAAACGAACGTCCGGGACAGCTGCCCGGACACCGGGCGCGCTGCGGTGGAGGGAGGCGCGGCCGGGGCGTTGGCGTCGCCGCGAGGTGCGCGCACAAAAAACAGCAAAGATTCGCCAATTTCCGTGAAGCTGGCCGGGCGCGGGATTTTTAGCGTGGGTGGCGACGCATGTCTGCCCTGGAACCCGCGAGAGCCGTTGTGATGTTGCCATGAGCGACCGGAGGCTGGCATTCATCTACTCGCCGGAGATGGAGGTGCTGAGCTACCCGCCGGACTGTCCTTTCAAGACGCAGCGAACGGGGCTGACGCGTCAGCGGCTGAGGTCGTTTGGGCTGTTGGGCTGCGAGGGGCGCCGGGAAGTGGCGGCGCGGGAGGCGGCGCTCGAGGAGTTGCGGGCATTTCATACGGACCGTTATCTGGAGGCACTGGATCGGGCGAGCCGCGGGGATTTGACGGTGGAGGGGCTGCACATGGGGCTGGGAGGGGAGGACACGCCGGTGTTCAAAGACCTCTTGGCCTATGGCAGGTGGGCGGCGGGGGGGGCGCTGAGGGCGTCGGACGTGCTGCTGGGCGGGGAGGCGGACGTGGTGTTTGATCTCTGGGGCGGGTTTCACCACGCGTTTCCGGAGCACGCGGGGGGATTTTGTTATGTGAACGACGTGGTGCTGGCGTGCCAGCGCTGCGTGGCGGCGGGCAGGCGCGTGGCGTATCTGGACGTCGACGCGCACCACGGGGACGGGGTGCAGGCGGCGTTTTACGATCGGAGCGAGGTGCTGACCCTTTCGATGCACGAGAGCGGCAAGACGCTTTACCCCTGGGGAGGCGCCGAGACGGAGATCGGCGAGGGTCGGGGGCTTGGGCACAACGTGAACGTGCCGTTGCCGGCGGGGACCTACGACGACGCGTTTTTGAGGGCGTTCGACCGCGTGGTGATGCCGCTGCTCAGGGCGTATGGACCGGACCTGCTGGTGGTGGAATTGGGGATGGACACCCTGGCGGGGGACCCGCTGACGCATCTGATGTTGAGCAACAACGCGCATGTGGACCTGATGACGCGGCTGCTGGGGTTGTCCAGGCCGATGCTGGTTGCCGGCGGCGGGGGATATCATGTGGAGAACACCGTGCGCGGGTGGGCGCTGGCCTGGCGCACATGCTGCGGCGAGGAGGAGGACCACGATTTGAGCCTGGGCCTGGGCGGGGTGATGCTGGGGAGCACGGAGTGGGCGGGCGGGCTGCGCGATCCCGTGCGCCCGGTCACCCCGGAGCAACGCCGGGCGGTCGACGCCGAACTGGAGACATCCCTGGAGACCCTCGTCCGCCTCGTGTTCCCGCACCACGGGTTGGGGGAAGCGGGGCAGGCGGGGAAGGCGCCCGGGGGCGCCGGGCCGGGCGGCGCCGCGCCGAAAGGTTGACAGACGCCCCCGGTTCTGCGCAAATGCACGGATCTTGAACAAACGCACGGACCGAGACACGAAACCAACCAGACACAACGTATGACTGAGCAAAGCAAGACCGTTTCCACCAATTCCCTGATGCAGGAGACCCGCACCTTTCCGCCGTCCGCCGAGGTGATCCGGCGCGCCTACCTCAACGCGGAGCAATACAAGGCGATGTACGAGCGCTCCATCAGGGAGCCGGACGCATTCTGGCTGGAGCAGGCGGAGACGCTCGACTGGTTCAAGAAGCCGACCGTGGCGCGCAAGTTCACCTGGGACACGGCGGCGCGGAGGATCGAGCACACGTGGTTTCGCGACGGGCAGCTGAACGTGAGCGTCAACTGCCTGGACCGCCATTTGAAGACGGCGCGGCGGACCAAGCCGGCGATCGTCTGGCAGGGGGAACCCGAAGAGGACGTGCGGGTGTTGACGTATGAGCAGCTGCATGAGCAGGTGTGCAAGTTTGCCAACGTGCTGAAGTCGCTCGGGGTCCGGAAGGGGGATCGGGTGTCGGTGTATTTGCCGATGATCCCGGAGTTGCCGGTGGTCATGCTTGCGTGCGCGCGGATTGGGGCGATTCACTCGGTGGTGTTCGGCGGGTTCAGCGCCGACGCGCTGGCGGGGCGCATCAACGACTCCAGCTGCAAGCTGCTGATCACGTCGAACACGTCCCTGCGCGCAGGCAAGAGCATTCCGTTGAAGGCGATTGCCGACGAGGCGCTGAAGCAGACGGGCAGCATCGAGAAGGTGATCGTGGTCAAGCGAAACGACACCCCCTGCGACCTCACCGCGGGCCGCGACGTCTGGTATCACGAGCTCATGGCTTCCGCCAGCGCCGATTGCCCGCCGGAGGTGATGGACGCCGAGGACGTGCTGTTCATGTTGTACACCTCTGGATCCACAGGCAAACCGAAGGGCGTGGTCCACAGCACCGCGGGCTACCTGCTTCACGGCGCCCTGAGCCACAAATACATCTTCGACGTCCACGAGGACGACATCTACTGGTGCACGGCCGACATCGGCTGGGTCACGGGCCACACCTACATTGTCTACGGACCGCTCTGCAACGGCGCCACCAGCATCATGTTCGAAGGCGTCCCCACCTTCCCGGACGCCGGCCGCTTCTGGCATGTCGTCAACAAATTCAAAGTCACCGTCTTCTACACCGCCCCGACGGCAATCCGCTCCCTGATCCGCCTGGGTGAGGAATGGCCGAACAAACACGACATGAGCACCCTGCGCGTCCTGGGCTCGGTCGGCGAACCCATCAACCCCGAAGCCTGGATGTGGTATCACCGCGTCATCGGCAAGGAACGCTGTCCCATTGTGGACACCTGGTGGCAGACCGAGACCGGCGGCATCCTCATCAACCCGCTGCCCGGCGCGCACACGCTCAAGCCCGGCAGCGCGAACCGCCCGTTTTTCGGAGTGGAACCGGTGGTGCTGCGCGACGACGGCAAGGAGTGCGGCCCAAACGAGGGCGGCAAGCTCTGCATCAAGAAACCGTGGCCGGGCATGATGCGCACGACGTGGGGGGATCACGATCGTTTCATCGACACCTACTTCACGATGTATCCCAACATCTATTTCACCGGCGACGGCTGCCGCGTGGATCCCGACGGCGATTACTGGCTGATGGGCCGCATTGACGACGTGGTCAACGTGTCCGGCCACCGGATCGGCACGGCGGAGGTCGAAAGCGCCCTGGTCAGCCATCCGAAAGTGGCTGAAGCCGCCGTGGCGCCGATGCCGCACGACATCAAAGGCCAGGGCCTCTACGCCTTTGTCACCCTCAAGGACGGCGTCCATGAAAGCGAGGACCTCCGCAAGGAACTGATCACCCATGTCCGCAAGGAAATCGGACCCATCGCCGCCCCCGACAAGATCCAGTTCGCCCCAGGTTTGCCCAAGACGCGGTCAGGCAAAATCATGCGGCGCATCCTGCGCAAGATTGCCGAAAACCAGGTGGACCAGATCGGCGACACGACCACGCTTGCCGATCCGCACGTGGTTGAGATGCTGGTCAAGGGCAAGCAGTGATCACGCCGCGGCCGGGAGTGCCCCGGCGGTCGTCCCTTCTGTCTTGGCCCCCTTGCTCTGCCCGGGCCCGCGGCGGCGCGCGCGTGAGCGCGGCGGCGCGGGTTTGGGGGATTTGTCCGAGCGGGGCACGGCCATGCCGGCGGCTGCGGAAGGCGGTCCCGTTTGAATCTATTGTGGATCCTAAGCCAACATTATGAACCCAACGTCCTCGAACTCACCCAACGCCACTCCCCCACCCTCTGGCAGCCCGCCTGCCACGCCCGCGCGAAACCGCGGCTGGACGGTCACGTTTGCCGGCACCGGCATCAATCTCGCCCTGGGCGTGTTATACACCTGGAGCGTCATCAGCCAGGGCGTGCCCGGCGAATGGGGTTGGACCGAGACGAACAAATCGCTGCCCTATTCGATCGCGTGCCTGGTGTTTTGTCTGATCATGGTGCCGGCGGGCCGGATGCAGGACAGGATTGGGCCGCGCATTGTGGCCACGGTCGGAGGCGTGCTGGTGGGGCTTGGCTTGATCCTGGCCAGCCAGACGACGTCGCCGATGGGCTACATCTTGGGATTCGGCATTCTGGCCGGCGCCGGCATCGGTTGCGGTTACGCCGCCGCCACGCCGCCGGCGGTGAAATGGTTCCCGGCGTCCAAGACGGGGTTGATCGCCGGCCTGGTGGTTTCGGGGTTCGGTCTGGCCAGCGTCTACGCCGCGCCGCTGGCCAAGTGGCTGACGTCCGCCTACGGGCTGCCGACGATGGTCATGTCGTTCGGGATTGGTTTTTTGATCCTGGTGGTGGGACTGGCGCAACTCCTGGCGCCCCCACCCAAGGGCTATGTTCCTGCAGGCACGCCGCCGGCCGCCGCGTCGGCCGGCCCGGTGCGGAAGCAGGACTTCAGCCCCGGCGAGATGCTGAAGACGTGGCAGTTTTACGTGTTGTGGTTCATGTATGCCTGCGGTGCCGGGGCGGGTCTGATGATCATTTCCAAGCTGGCGAAGATCGCGCTGGACCAGGCGGGGCTGGCCTTGGGGTTTGTGCTGGTGGCGGTGTTGGCGCTGGGGAACGGCGCCGGCCGGATCGTGGCGGGGACGTTGTCGGACCGGATCGGGCGCAAGCTGACGTTGTTCCTTTGTTTTGTGATTCAGGCCGCCGCCATCCTGCTGCTCGCAGTGACCCGCCAGGGCAGCTTTCTCGCCAACCCCGTCGTCATGGCCCTCCTGTCCGCGCTCATCGGCGCGAATTACGGCGCCAACCTGGCGTTGTTCCCCTCCCTGACCAAGGATTATTACGGCCTGAAGAATTTCGGGGTCAATTACGGCCTCGTGTTCACCGCCTGGGGTCTGGGCGGGTTCATGCTCTCGCTCCTGGCGGGCAAAGTCTATGACCAGACCCACGTGTTCACCTTCGCCTATTACTGCTCCGCCGTCCTGCTCGCCGCCGCAGCCACCGTCACCTTCCTCGTCAAACCCCCGCATTTCAAAGAATCCCAACCGGCTTGAATGCCATGCAATCCATCCCGACATCTGGCCCGTTCCACCTGCGACCACGTTCGACGTCCTGCTGGCTGCTCCTGCTCGGCGTGGCCCTGACGGCACCCGCCGGCGTTCCGGCTGGAACCTTCTCCACCAATCTGACCTGGAAGGCGGGGGTGACGGTCAAGGAAACCTACGACAGCAACGTCTACTTGCAGGACGAAGGCGACCGTCCCGCCGAACCCGACACGGACTCGTTCGTCACTTCGGTCCAGCCGCGCCTGGGCCTCGACTACAAACCCTGCACGGCCTTCCACGCCGGCCTGAGCTACACCCCGGACATCGCGTTCTATCACAGCGCGCACTCGGAGGATTACGTCGCGCACGCTGTGGGAGTCAACTTCAGCGGCAGCGCGGGCAAGGCCTTGTGGGAATTGAAGAACAGTTTCCTCTACATCGACGGCAGCCGCGAGGGTCCCACGTTTGCGCGGCCCGGCGATGTCCCGGCGGTGGGCGGCATTCCGCTGCGCAACCGGCGCGCCGCGTTTGTGTTCCGGAACAGCTTCCGCGCCACGCAGCCGCTGGGCGAAAAATTCATCGTGCGGCCCACGGCCTCGGTCTACGTCCACGACTTCAAGACCCGCCAGCGGACGGCCGCCCCGGGTTACGTCTATGAAAACTACGTGGACCGCCAGGATATCAGCGGCGGGATCGACGGCGGCTACAGGGTGACAGACAAGACCACCTTGCTCCTGGGATACCGCTACGGCCGGCAGGATCAATACAAACTCATGAACGCCAACAGCCCCTACGACTGCGCCTATCACCGCATCCTCGTCGGCGTCGAGGGCGCCCCGGCCGACTGGCTCAAACTCAATGTGTCGCTCGGGCCGGATATCCGGCACTACAGCGCCCGGCGGCTGAGCACCCACCCGGCCTACTCGGGCTTCGACGAGAATGAACTGCTCTACTACGTCGACGCCTCGGTCAGCTTCCTGCCCACCAAACGGGATACCATCACCCTGACGCACCGGCGCTACCAGCAGCCCGCCTTCTCGAGCTTCAGCGTCTATGAAGATATCACTTGCGACATCACCTATCGCCACGCCTTCTCCCCCAAATGGACGGCCGGCGCCGGGTTCACCCTCTACATCGGCGACTGGCAGGCGCCTGTCGGGCGCGAGGACTGGATTTACACGCCGAGCGCTTTCGTCGCGTTCGCCCTGACCGACCAGTTGGCAGCCGAAGCCAGTTACTCCTATGACTGGGTGGACAACCGGGCCGACGTCGAACCGGGGCCGACCGCGTTTGCCGACGGCCGCGAATACACCCGCCACCTCGTCTCCCTGGGACTCAAATACACCTTCTGAGGCGGATGCGCCGTTCGATGCGGGATGCAGGGGAGTTTGGGCTCGACGGAGTCTCGCCCTGCCCTCGGGGTGGGGAAGTGCGGTTCATGGGAAGGGCGAATCTCCAACATGTGGACGCGCATCGGGGCCATCAACCGGACCGGCGGACACGTCGGCGCGCCAGTCCCTTGACTGCGGCAGCGCGCGCCGGCTCGGGCTAGGCGCTGGCGGTTCGGCGGTGGACCTTGTCAATGGCAGCCTGGTCGGTGGGCTTGATGACCAGCTCGTCAATGCACACATGCGGCGGACGCGCAGCCACCCAAACCAGCGCCTCCGCAATGTCCTCGGCCCTCAGCGGCACCATGCCCTCGTAAACCTTCCGGGCGCGCCCGGCGTCCCCGTGGAATCGGACCAGGGAGAATTCGGTTTCGACAAAGCCCGGGTCCACGGTGCAGACGCGGACGGGTTTGCCGCACAGTTCGAGGCGCAGGGCCTGGGTGATGGCGCGTTCGCCGTGTTTGGCGGCGCAATAGGCGGCGCCGTTTTGATAGCCCTGCCGCCCGGCAATGGAGCCGATGTTGAGCAGGCAACTGCCCGGCTGGTCCACCAGCAGCGGCAGACAGGCGCGCGTGACGCGCAGCAACCCGAGCACGTTGGTCTGCATCATGAATTCCCAGTCGTCGTCCTTGCCGTCCGCCACCGGATCGAGCCCCTTGGCGCCCCCGGCGTTGTTGATCAGCACGTCCAACGCCGCCGGCGACCTGCCGTGCGGCCCGCAACGCTCGATTTGGTCCTTCGCCCACTCCACAAATGCATCCACGCTGGACGTCCGGCTCACGTCCAACTCATGGAACATTGCGTTCGGCGCGCCGGCGTGACGCGCAGACGCCGCAACCGCCTGCAGGCGGTCCAACCGGCGGGCGCCCAGCAGCACATTGGCGCCCTCGGCCGCAAAGGCGCGGGCTGCCGCCGCGCCAATCCCGCTCGAGGCCCCCGTGATCAACACCCAGGAATCGGTCAGTCGTGATGGCATAGCGCCCCCAGCATGGCGCCGCACTGCAAGCGGTCAAGCGAAAGCCCACCCCGGGACGCGCGAGGGCGGGAGTTTTAGGGTGCAATTTCCGACAGGCGGCGCGATGCTGGGAGGCATGAGGACGCAGCGTTCGTGGTGCGCCGGGGCGCGGTGGATGCCGGCCGGCGCCGTGCTCGCCGCATTGGCTGGCGTGTGCGGCTGTGCGCACAAGCCACCGGCTTTCAACGCCGCCAAGTTGAGCGAAATGGACGCGGCGATTCACCACGCGATCGCGGCCAGCAACTGTCCGGGAGGCGTGTTGTGGCTCGAGCACCGGGGGCGGATCTACACCAGGCCCTATGGACACCGCGCGCTGGAGCCGCAGCCCGAGCCGATGACCCCCGACACCATCTTCGACCTGGCGTCGCTGACCAAGGTCGTCGCATGCACCCCCGCGGTCATGCTGCTGGTCGAACGCGGACAGTTGCGCCTGGACGACCCGGTGGCCCGGTTCATCCCCGAATTCACCGGCGGCGCCAAAGAGCAGGTGACCGTCCGCCAGCTGTTGAACCACACCTCGGGGCTGCGCCCGGACGTCAGCACGCGGCCGGCATGGGAGGGATACGACACGGCGATCCGCCTGGCGTGCGCCGAGCAGCTCCGCACCGCCCCCGGCGCCGCGTTCCGCTACAGCGACATCAATTTCTTCCTGCTCGGCGACATCGTGAGGCGCGTCAGCGGCATGGGCCTCGAACAGTTTGTCGAACGCGAGATCTGCCGGCCGCTCAAGATGCACGACACCGGCTTCCTACCCCCCGCCTCGAAGCGCGCGCGGATTGCCCCCACGCAGCGCGTGGGGACGAACTGGCTGCGGGGCACCGTGCACGATCCCACCTCCCGCTACATGGGAGGCGTGGCCGGACACGCCGGCCTCTTCAGCACCGCGCCCGACCTCGCCCGCTATGCCCGAATGCTGCTCCACAGCGGCACCCTGGACGGCCGGCGCATCTTCCAGCCGGCGACCGTGCAACACATGACCGGAGTGCAAACCCCTCCTCACCTGGACGCGCGCCGGGGGTTTGGCTGGGACATCGATTCCGGTTACAGCCGGCCTCGGGGCCGCCTGTTTGCCCTCGGATCCTACGGCCACACGGGATTCACCGGCACGTGTTTGTGGATTGATCCGTTCTCGAAAACCTTCTGGATGTTCCTGTCCAATCGCGTCCATCCGGACGGCAAGGGCAACGTGCTGCCCCTCCAGTCCACCCTGGGAACACTTGCCGCCCAAGCCGTGACCGACTTCGACTTCACCCACGTCCCCGGCGCCCTCGTCCCGCGAGCCGCCCGCTCGGGCGCGGCCTCCCTGTTGCCCTCAAGCCCCGGAACCTCCCGGCTCCGCTCCGGCAATCCCGCATCGGGGAATCCCGGAGTGCCTCCGCCGAAGAGTTCGGCAATGCAAGCCCGCGACCGGATGACATCCGGCGTGAGGCCATGAGCCGGAAAAACACCGGCTATGGGGCAAGAGGGCACGGAGAACACAGTAGGATCGCCCCCGGGATGATCGGCGGCAGAGGATGTGTCGCAACGCACCGACTTGACCCGCCGGCCGCGACGCACGCAGCGCCACGGGAGCATTGGCGCCCACGTTCCGTCCAATCCCACGTATGAAACGCGCACTCATGGCCGCAGCGCTCCTGGCGATGCTCGCGCCCCAGGCGCCCGGCGCCGGCCTGATCCTCATCCACGACGAGGACTTCTGGCGGCGGCCGCCGGGCATCATCCCGCCTCTGCCATACCCGCCGCCATACCCCAGGCCGCCCATCCCCCCGCCGCGCCCGCCGCAATTCCGGCCGCCGCCCTCGCCGGTGTGGGCGCCGCTGGAGGTGGCGTTCACCCGGGTCACCGCCGTCATCGACGACCAGTTTGCCCGGACACGCGTCGAGCAGGAGTTCTACAATCCCAACGCGCGGCAGCTCGAAGGCACGTTCCTGTTCCCGGTTCCCCGAGGGGCGCAGCTCGAGAAGTTCAGCATGGAGATCAACGGCAAGCCGGTCGAGGCCGAACTGCTCGCCGCCGACAAGGCGCGCGGGCTCTACGACGACATCGTCCGCAAATTGCGCGACCCGGCCCTGCTCGAATACGCCGGACGGGACCTGTTCAAGGTGCGTATTTTCCCGATCGAACCGCACAGTCGGCAGCGGATCACGCTGGCGTATGCGCAGTGGCTGCGGGCCGATGCGGGGCTGGTCGAGTTCACGTTCCCTTTGAACACGGAGAAATACTCGGCCAAACCGCTCAGGAACCTCAGTGTCCACGTGACCCTCGATTCGAAGCGGCCCTTGAAAGCCCTCTACTCACCCAGCCACCCGGTCGACCTCCGGCGCGAGGGTGCGCACCGGGCGGTGGTGGGTTTCGAGGCGGCCAACGTGAAACCCGACACTGATTTCCAGTTGTTCTTCACCCGGGAGGCGGGCGGTCTGGATTTGACGCTGCTGACCCACAAGACCGGGGTTGAGGACGGCTATTTCATGTTGCTGGCCTCGCCGGGAATCCAGGCCCGTGAGGACCAGATCCTGCCCAAGGACGTCGCGTTTGTGCTGGACACGTCCGGTTCGATGGCTGGCGCCAAACTCGACCAGGCCAGGAAGGCGCTGGCCTTTTGCGTCGAAAACCTCAATCGCCAGGACCGATTCGAGATCGTCCGCTTCTCCACCGAGGTCGAACCGCTCTTCCGGGAACTGACCGAGGCGTCGCCGGATTCCCGGGCCAAGGCCCAGGCGTTCATCCGGGACCTCAAACCGATGGGCGGCACGGCCATCGACGACGCCCTGCGCCACGCGCTCGCGCTGCGCCCGGGCGACAGCCCGCGGCCGTTTGTGGTCATCTTCCTCACCGATGGCCGGCCCACCGTGGGCGAGACCGACGAGAACGCCCTCGTGAAGAACGCCACGCGCCGCATGGAGGCGCTGACGCGCATCTTCTGCTTCGGCATCGGGACGGATGTGAACACGCACCTGCTCGATCGGATCACGGAGGAGTCGCGCGCGTTCAGCCAGTATGTGCTGCCGGAAGAGGACCTCGAAGTGAAACTCTCCAGCTTCTTCACCAAAATCAAGGAGCCCGTCCTCGCCAGCCCCACCCTCACGTTCCCCGCCGCCGTGCGCCTCACCCGGCTTTATCCCTCGCCGCTGCCCGACCTGTTCAACGGCGGCCAACTCGTCCTGGTGGGCCGCTACACCGGCAGCGGCGCCGGCGCCATCGTCCTCGAAGGCAAGGTCGGCGGCCAATCGCGGCGCTTCGCCGAAGATGTGACGTTCCCCGACACCGCCCGCGGCCACGAGTTCATCCCCCGCCTGTGGGCGACGCGGCGCGTCGGCTACCTGCTCGACGAAATCCGGCTGCGCGGCGAAAGCCAGGAATTAAAGGATGAAGTCTCCCAACTGGCCCGCCAATATAACATCGTCACGCCGTACACGGCCTACTTGATTGTGGAGGACGAAGGCCGGCGCGGCCTGGCCGACCACTCGCGAACGTTCAGACCCGCGACGCCGGAATGGCACCGCGAATTGGCAGCCGGCTACGACGGCTTCACCCGCCACCGCTCAGGTCAGTTGGCCGTCGGCGGCGCCCGGTTCCTATACGAGCTGAAGTCGGCCGAGGCGACCGCCGGTGCGATCGACTCCGGAGCCGCGGAAGCACTGCAGAGCCTCGCGCGCGCCTCCGGCGCCACGCCGCTCCGGATGCAAGCCGGCGAGCCGTACGCCCCGGGGCCCGCCTCGATGTCAGGCCAAAACACTCTGCCCAACGCCGCCTTCGGCGCCGGCGTGGGAACCGATCCGGCCGCCCAGCCTTATGCGCAACCGAGCAGGTACATCCAAGGACGCGCCTTCTATTTCAACGGGACCTGCTGGATCGATGCGGAGGTGCAGAAGGCGTCGCCATCCAGACGGGTGCGCCTGACCTTCGGTTCCGAACCGTATTTCGAGTTGCTGCGAAAACACCCCGAAGCCCTTCCCTGGCTGGCCGTCGGCAGCAATCTTCACATCCTGCTGAACGGCACCATCTACGAAATCACCGACGAACCCGCGACACCCTGACCCGCCGGCCTGCCGCCGCCTCGTCACGGCTTTCCTTTCCCATCCCACCCGACCCGCACCGGGGCCTTGAAACCTGCGCGGCCTGAAGCGGGCTGAAGCCCTGCTCTTCCCCCGACATCAGCGGTCCGGCCCTTGGCGGCGGGCGATTGTGGGGAATGGGTCACGTGGTGCGGCGATCGTCTCACGGTGATCAAAAAACGCCAGGGCGGCTCCCGGAGCGGCTGGGCCAGACTGCCTTGGAAACCGGTTCGCCCTGAGGCACATCGGACTCATTCCCGCACCGTCCCGGCGGCTGGCAAAGCCGCTGCTTAAGGGCAGCCGGTCGAATTGCAGGCTGGACGCCAGACGCGGGTGCGTCGCTCCGGCGGGTTGTGGGGACAACGCGTGTTGTGCCCGGCCCGAGCGCGGCCAGGCAACAGCCATCGAAATCACGCAGCGGACACGCATGAAGAAAATTGAAGCGATCGTCAAGCCGTTCAAGCTCGAAGAGGTCAAGGATGCCCTGGGCGAAGCGGGCGTCGAAGGGATGACCGTCAGCGAAGTGAAGGGATTCGGCCGCCAGAAGGGGCACACGGAGATTTATCGCGGCAGCGAATACACGGTGGATTTCCTGCCGAAGGTGAAGATCGAGCTGGTGGTCGCGGACACGCGCGTGGACGCCGCGGTGGCCGCGATCCTGAAAAGCGCCAAAACGGGAAAAATCGGCGATGGCAAAGTCTTCGTCACGCCGGTGGAGCAGGCGTTTCGCATCCGAACCGACGAGCAGGGCGAACACGCCTTGTGATTGCCATGGCACCCGCGATGTCGCCCTTCGTCCGCCCTTGTTGAACCTCGCATGAGAATCCTCGCTATTCTGCTCGGTGTGATCGCGTGTCTGACTCCTTTGGGCGGCAGGTGCGCCGCCGCCGCTGCCGAGGGCGCTCCCGGGCCGGAGCGATCCGTGGTGGAACGGCTGGAGGACCTGGAGGCCTACATGAACAACACCGCGCGCAGCGCGCGCTCCGAGGCGCCGAGCAAGATTGCCGGGCCGGGGCCGGGTCACAACGCGTGGCAGATGACGTCCACGGCTCTGGTGTTGTTCATGACGCTGCCGGGGCTGGCGCTGTTTTACGGCGGGCTGGTGCGGCGCAAGAACGTGCTTTCCGTGATGGCGCAATGCCTGGGCATCGCCGGCATGGTGACGATCCTGTGGTGGGTGTGCGGTTACAGCCTGTCGTTTGCCCCCGGCAGTCCCTTTCTGGGCGGACTTGACTTTGCCTTTTTCAAGGGGGTGGACGGGGGGGCGGTGGGCCAGGGCAGCCATTGGATTTCCAACAACGTGTGGGCGATTTTCCAGCTCACGTTTGCGATCATCACTCCGGCGTTGATCGTGGGCGCGATCGCCGAGCGCATGAGGTTCCCGGCGATCATGCTGTTCATCCTGCTGTGGATGTTCGCGGTGTATTTCCCGCTCGCCCACATGGTTTGGGGCTCCGACGGTTTCATGGGCGGGGCCCTCAACGCCCGCGCCAGGATCAAGGCGCTCGACTTTGCCGGCGGCACGGTGGTTCACATGTCCTCGGGCTGGTCCGCCCTGGTGCTCTGCCTGGTGCTGGGCAAACGCCTGGGCTTCGGACGCGAGCCGATGCCGCCCCACAGCATGGTGCTGTGCATGATCGGCACCGGCATGCTTTGGGTGGGGTGGTACGGGTTCAATGCCGGCAGCGCCCTGGCCGCCGACGGGATCGCGGCGCAGGCCTTCACCACCACCACCCTGTCCGCCGCCACCGCCGGCTTCGTCTGGGCCATGTCCGAATACGCCTTCAAAGGCAAACCCAGCATCCTGGGCTTCTGCTCCGGCATCGTGGCCGGACTCGTCGTGGTCACCCCCGCGTGCGGATTCGTGACCCCCAACGGCGCGATGCTCATCGGGTTGCTGGCCGGATTCGTTCCCTTCCTCGCCTGTTGGAAGCTCAAAGCCTGGTTCGGCTATGACGACGCGCTCGACACCTTTGGCGTTCACGGCGTGGGCGGCACCCTGGGCGCCCTGCTCACCGGGCTGCTGGCCAGTCCCGACGCCAACCCGCTGGTCGCCACCGTCGCCGACGGCCTCCTGATGTCCCAGATCCAAGCCATCCTCCTCACCTTCACCCTTTCCGTAACCGCCACGCTCATCCTCGCGCTGGCCGTCAAGGCCACCCTCGGCCTGCGCGTCAGCGAGGAAACCGAAACCGTCGGCCTCGACCTCACCGAGCACGGCGAGGAAGGTTACCACGGCGCCTGAATTCTCCCGGCGCGGCGCCGCCGGCCCCATGCCGGTTGCGCCGCTGCCAAAACCCAAACACATCCGCAACGCACACACAGCAACAACCCCTACTGGTTATGGCACAAAACGACAAACCCAACACCCCGAAGAGCGCGATTGAGATGGCCCGGAAAGCGGGCGCGAAGATGTTCGACATCAAGTTTGTCGACGCCTTTGGGAGCTGGCAGCAT
>JAFGQR010000001.1 GCA_016935555.1 Verrucomicrobiota bacterium | reverse complement strand
GCTGGTGTGCGAGGGGGGCGGGGTGCTGAACGCGGCGTTGTTGCGGGGGGGGCTGGTGGACGAGTTGCATGTGACCATTGCGCCGATTGTGTGTGGCGGGCGCAGCGCGCCCACGCTGGCGGACGGTTTGGGGGCGGCGAGGCTGGCGGGGGCGGATCGGCTGCGGCTGCGGCTGATGACCCGGCGGCGGGCCGGGGACGAGTTGTTTCTGGTGTATCGGGTGGCGCGGGGCGGCGGCGCCGGCGGCCGCGCGTTGCAGAAAATATCCGCTTGCGTCGGTCCGCGGCAGTCCGTATAGTGCGCGCTCTTTTTTGAGACAAACTGGATTTATGCGTCGCCCCAAAGGTGTTCGAACGAAGAAGTCAGTGGCCAAGCGGTTCAAGATCACCGCGCGCGGCAAGGTGCTGCGGGCTCACGCCGGGAAGCGTCACTTGCTGCAAGGCAAGAGTGCGAAGCGTCGGCGGGGGTTGCGTTCGACGTCGGTGGTGGATCCGAGGGACGAGTATCGCATCAAGCAGTGTTTGCCCTTTGACCATTGATGGGTCGGGAGGGCATGTGATTGGATTGAACAACGTTTGAGGTTTCCATGCGCATTACCAACGCCGCCGCATCCCGCAAGCGCCGCAAACGGATGGTGCTTGCCGCCAAGGGCTTTCGCTTTCGCCGCTCCAAGCTCTACCGTTACGCGTCCGACGCCGTCGATCACGGCCGCCAGTATGCGTATCGGGATCGCCGGAACCGGAAGCGGGATTTCCGCGGGTTATGGCAGGTGCGGATCAATGCGGCGGCGCGGTTGGCGGGGATGACGTATAGCCGGTTCATGGAGGGGCTTCACGCGGCGAAGGTTGGCTTGGACCGGAAGATCCTGGCCGACCTGGCGGCGACGGACGCGGCCGCTTTTGGCGAGCTGGTCAAAGTCGCCCAGCACGCGCTGAAGAGCAAGACCGCCAAGGCCTGAAGGAATTCATCCATGGGTGCAGCGCGGGCGACCCGGCCGGGTGCGCCCGTTTTGTTTTTCAGACGAGAAAGGCATGAGCGATGTCGGAGTTTTTGAATGAGATCGGGCCGCTGACGGCGACGGCGCTGGCGGAGTTGGGGGCGGCGGGGGACTTGGCGGCGCTGGAGCAGGTCAAAGGGCGCTGGCTGGGGGCGCAGGGCCGGTTCACGGGGCTGATGAAGCAGCTGGGCCGGCTGCCGAAGGAGGAGAAGCCGGCAGCGGGCAAGGCGATGAACGAGGCGAAGGCGGCGCTGGAAGCGGCGCTGGCGGGGCGTCGCGGCGAACTGGAACTGCTCGCCTCGCTTCCCCGGGAGCCCACGGATTTCACCCTGCCGGGCCGTCGCCGGGTGATGGGGAGGCTGCATCCGCTGACGCAGGCGGCGGAGGACATTGTGCGGAGTTTCCGGAGGATTGGTTTTGTGGTGGCGGACGGGCCGGAGGTGGAGGACGACTATCATTGTTTTGACGCGTTGGCCACGCCGGCGGACCACCCCGCACGCGACACCCAGGACACGTTCTACCTGGACACGGCGCCGCCGCGGCTGCTGCGCACGCACACGTCGTCGGTGCAGATCCGCGTGATGGAGAAGCAGCCGCCCCCGGTGCGGATCATTGTGCCGGGGCGGGTGTATCGGCGGGACAATGCGGATGCGACGCACAATCCCACGTTTCACCAGATCGAGGGGTTGTATGTGGACCGGGGGGTGACGGTGGGGGATTTGAAGGGCACGGTGGAGTTCGTGTTCAAGGCCGTGCTGGGCGGCGACGTCCGGATCCGGTTCCGTCCGCACTACTTCAGCTACACGGAGCCGAGCTACGAGATCGATTTCTCGAGCGCGGCGACGCGGGCGCTGGGGAAGGAATGGCTGGAGATCGCCGGCTGCGGCATGGTGCATCCGCAGGTGTTCGAGAATGTCGGCTACGATCCGGAGGAGTGGACGGGTTGGGCGTTCGGTTTTGGCATCGAGCGGATTGCGATGATCCGCCACGGGATCCGCGACATCCGGCTGTTTTACGAGAACGACATGCGGTTTCTGCGGCAGTTTTAGATTCATGAAAATCACGTATCACTGGCTCAAGGAGTATGTGGACTTCCGCTGGCCGCCTGAGGAGCTGGCGGAGCGCCTGACGATGCTCGGCCTGGAAGTCGAAGGTGTCGAGAAACGCGGCGGCGAGTTCGAGGGCATTGTGGTCGCCCAAGTGCTGACCCGCGACAAGCATCCGAATGCGGACAAGCTGTCGCTCTGCCGGGTGAACGACGGCGCCGGCCAGCGGCAGATTGTGTGCGGGGCGCAGAATTTCAAGGCGGGCGACAAGGTGCCGTTGATTCTGCCGGGGGCGACGCTCCCGGCGCGTCCCGGCGAGGCGCCCTTCACGATCAAGGTCGGCAGAATCCGCGGGGTGGAGTCGCACGGCATGCTGTGTTCTCCCCGGGAACTGGGGCTCTCGGAGGATGCGCAGGGGCTGCTCGTGCTGCGCGAGGACGCCCGGGTCGGTCAGCCCTTCGCCGAATACCTCGGCCGGGCCGGCGGCGACGTGCTGTTCGACCTGGAAATCACCCCCAACCGCCCCGACCTCAACAGCCTCGTCGGCATCGCCCGCGAAATCGCCGCCCTCACCGGCAATCCCCTCAAACTGCCCCGCCTTCTCATCCCCCCCGCAGCCATGCGCCTCCCGCCCATCGGCGATCTTGTGGCCGTGCGCGTCGAGGATGCGGACCTGTGCCCGCGCTACACCGCGCGGCTGGTGCGCGGGGTGACCATCGGGCCGAGCCCGGACTGGCTGCGTGCGCGGCTGGAGGGGATTGGGCTGCGCAGCATCAACAACGTGGTGGATGTGACCAACTACGTGATGATGGAGATCGGCCAGCCGCTGCACGCGTTTGACTGTGCCCGGATCGCGCCGGCCACTGACGGCAAGCCCACCGTGGTCGTGCGCCGGGCCCGGGACGGCGAGCGGTTTGTCACGCTGGACGGGCAGGAGCACGTGTTGAGCGGCGACATGCTGCTGATCGCCGACGAGCGCCAGGGGATCGCGGTGGCGGGAGTCATGGGAGGCCAGAACTCCGAAATCCACGACCGCACGGCGGACGTGCTCATCGAGAGCGCCCACTTCCATCCCCCCAGCATCCGGCGCACGTCCAAGCGGCTGGGTCTGCGCACCGATGCCAGCTACCGGTTCGAGCGCGGTTCGGACATTGGGATCACGGACTGGGCCGGCTTGCGTTGCGCGCAGCTGATCCTCGAGACCGCCGGCGGCCAACTGGCCGAGGGCGTGGTGGACGCGTTTCCCCATCCGCCGCCGCCCCGGGAGATTGTTCTCCGGCATGCGCGGGCCAACGCGGTTCTGGGCGTCGACATCCCGGACGCGACCCAGGTGGAACTTCTGCAGCACCTCGGCCTCGAAGTCTTCCCGGATCCCCCAGACCCTTCCGGGGGCGGCGCCGGCATGCCGGGGGCGACGCGGTTTCGCGTGCCGACGTTCCGGGTGGACCTGAAACGCGAGGTTGACCTCATCGAGGAGGTCGAGCGCCTGTATGGGCTCGAGAAGGTGCCCGCCACATTCCCGCGCGGGGCCGTCGGGTTCAATGCCTTCGACGCGGTGCACGACCAGATTGCCGAGGCCCGCCGCCTTCTCGCCGGGCTTGGATTGAACGAGGCGCAGGGTCAGACGCTGGTCTCCGAGACGGCGGCGCGGCTGTGGGGCCGCGCCGAGCCGGTGCGCCTGGCGAACCCGTTGAGCGCCGACATGAGCGCGCTCCGGTCCAGTCTCCTGCCCGGCCTCCTCGACACCCTCCGCCACAACCTCACCCGCCAGCAGGAAGACGTCGCCGTGTTCGAATTGGGCCGCGTCTTCTCCCCGTCCGAAGGCAGCCCCCGCGAGGGATGGCGTCTGGCCATCGCGCTGACGGGACGCCGCCACGCGCCTTTTTGGAGCGGTGCGGACCGGGATGCGCGGTGCGACATCTACGACATGAAGGGTGTGCTCGAGGAGTTCTTCGAGCATTACGGCGCTCGGGGGGTGGGGTTTGTTCGGGAGACGGAAAGCCCGGCGACGCTGGTGGAATCGGCAGTGCTGCGGTGGGGCAAGACCGACCTGGGCTGGCTGGGCCAGCTCGCGCCGGCGCTGGCGCGGCAGCACGATCTGCGCGCTCCGGTGTTTCTGGCGGAGCTGGATTTCGACCTGCTGTTGTCCCGGCGGAACACGGCGCGCGTCAGCAAGCTCCTGCCGGCGTTCCCGGCGGTGCGGCGCGATGTGGCGATGTTCCTGCCGGAAGCCGTGACTCACGAGGCGGTTCTGCGCGTGGTGCGCGAGGCCAGGCCGGCAAACCTCGAGACCGTCGCGCTGTTCGACGTGTTCCGCGGCGGCAATGTTCCCCAGGGCCGGAAAAGCGTGGCGTATGCCTTCACCTACCGGCATGCCGAGCGGACCTTGACCGATGCCGAGGTGAACGCCGCGCACGAGGCGCTGGTGGCGGTGATCGGGCAGACGCTGGGCGCGACGGTGCGCGAAGGGTGAGCGGAGCGCGCGGCCGCGACGGCCGAAGGCGGAAGGCGAACGCCGCCGGCCCGGGGCGGCGCGGCGGGTCGGTTGGGATTGCGTCTGTGGAGGTCAGCGGCGGGTGACCACGCCTTCGACGGTGAGAATTTCGCCCTCGGCAAGCCGGCGGCGGGAGCCGTCCTTCATGAGGACGGTGCCGTTGCCGAACACTTTGGTGCCATCGTTCATGACGAGGCTGCGGCCCGGGGGGACGGTGAGGCGGGAGCCGTCCTTGTGCACGGTGACTTTGCCTTGGGCGAGGGTGATGCTGTCCCTGGTGGGGATGGGTTTGCCGTCGAGCCGGAAGAATTGCCCGTCCAGGAGGCGGAGCCGGCGCCCGTCCGTTGTGACGATGAACCCGTCGGGCTGGATGCGGGTGCCGTCCTTGAGGGTGAGGGGGGTGGTGACCGGGCGGCTGGTGCCGTCCTTGAAGAGCCCTGGTTTGCCGGCGCGCATGACGACGTGATCGTAGACGGGCACAATGGAGCCGTTCGGGCTGGTCAGCATGCCGTCGGCGCCGAGCGCCTGGCCTTCGGCGAACTTCCGCGGGGTGCCGTTGTTGACGGTGTAAGTGCCGTTGGTGGAGACGCGGATGTCGTGGGGCAACCGGACGTCGTCCTTCATGGGGGAGAGCTGGTTGCCCCGTGCCTCGTACATTCGGCCCTCCCTCATCAGGACACGGTTCACGGGACGGGCGTTTGGCGTCTGGAGATCCGCGGCGCGCGTGGAGGTGGCGAGCGCGGCGAGGCCGAGCAGGATGACTGGCAAGATGTGATTCATACCCACAAACATGTGTGTTGCGTTTCGCGGTTTCGGCTCGGTGACAGCCGTCGCCCTACCATCGGCGAAGCAAAACCCGTGCGCAAGTGGCCTCGAAGGGCCGGATCGCCCCGGCACTCCCCCACATTGTCTCAAATTGAGGCACCCCCGACCCCGCCGTCGCCGGTGTCCGGTTGCGGCCGGTCGCGCTGCTTGACAAGGGGGCGCCCGGTCCGCAGTTTCGCGGTTTCCTGGGCGTCGGGCGCCTGGAACGAATGACGATTATGGCAACACCGCACCCTTGGTTTGACTCGTTGAAGCGCTTTGATTTGGGCGACGGCCGGCAAGGCGCGTATTACTCGCTGCCGGCGCTGGAGGAGGCGGGCCTGGGGCGTCTTTCGCGTTTGCCGGTGTCGCTGCGGATTGTGCTGGAGTCGGTGCTTCGGCATTGGGACGGGCGGAAGGTCACGGAGCAGAGCGTGCGTGGGCTGGCGGGGTGGGAGCCCCGGGGGGCGCGGGAGGTGGAGATTCCGTTCATGGTGGCGCGGATCGTGTTGCAGGATTTCACAGGGGTGCCGCTGCTGGTGGATCTGGCGGCGATGCGGTCGGCGATGGCGCGGGCGGGGGGGGATCCGAGGCGGATTGAGCCGCTGGTGCCGGTGGACCTGGTGGTGGACCATTCGGTGGCGGTGGATGTGGCGGGCGTGCCGGAGGCGTTCGCGCGCAATTTGGAGTTTGAGTTTGGGCGGAATCGTGAGCGGTATGAGTTCTTGAAGTGGGGGATGGGGGCTTTTAAGACGTTCAAGGTGGTGCCGCCCGGGGTGGGGATCATTCACCAGGTGAACCTGGAGCATTTGGCGCAGGGGCTGTTGGCGAAGCCCGTGGTGTGGGAAGGGCAGGCTGCGACGCTGTATTATCCCGACACCCTGGTCGGGACGGATTCGCACACGACGATGATCAACGGCCTGGGGATTGTGGGTTGGGGGGTGGGGGGGATCGAGGCGGAGGCCGGGATGCTGGGGCAGCCGGTGTTTTTTTTGATTCCGGACGTGGTGGGGGTGCATTTGAGCGGATCGCTGCCGGAAGGCGCGACCGCCACGGACGCGGCGTTGACGGTGACCCAGCGGCTGCGCGAGGCCAAGGTGGTGGGCAAGTTCGTCGAGTTTTTCGGTCCCGGCGCGGCGGCCCTGCCGGTGGTCGATCGGGCCACCATCGCCAATATGGCGCCCGAGTATGGGGCGACGATGGGGTTCTTCCCGATCGACGAGGAGTGTGTGCGGTTTTTGCGGGCGACGGGGCGCAGCGAGGCGTTGTGCCGGGGCTACGAGAGTTACTATCGCGCGCAGGGGTTGTTCGGGATGCCGATGCGCGGGCAGGTGGATTACTCGGCGGAGCTGGAGCTGGACCTGGGAGCCGTGGTGCCGAGCGTGGCGGGTCCGAAACGTCCGCAGGACCGCATCGAATTGCGCGGGCTGAAGCGGGCCTTTCTGGCGGCGTTGACCCGGCCGGTCGCGGAAAACGGGTTCGGCAAAAGCGGTGCGGAGGCGGGGAAGGCGGTCCGGCTGTCGGCGGGTGCGGGCGCGGTGGGGGGAGGCGGCGGAGGCGAGTTGCGGCACGGCAGCGTGCTGCTGGCGGCGATCACGAGCTGCACGAACACGAGCAATCCGTCGGTGATGCTTGCGGCGGGGCTGGTGGCGAAGAAGGCGGTCGAGCGCGGGTTGTCGGTGAGCCGGTGGGTGAAGACGTCGCTGGCGCCGGGGTCGCGCGTGGTGAGCGAGTATCTGGAGAGGAGCGGCTTGCAGCCGTATTTGGACCGGCTGGGGTTCATGCTGGTGGGCTACGGGTGCACGACATGCATCGGCAACTCGGGCCCCTTGCCGGCGGCCCTGGAGGAGGCCGTTGTGCGGCACGACATGGTGGCCGCATCGGTGTTGTCCGGCAACCGCAACTTCGAGGCCCGCATCCACCCCAATCTCAAGGCCAATTTCCTGATGTCGCCCCCGCTGGTGGTGGCGTTTGCGCTGGCGGGGCGGGTGGACATCGACCTCGGCGCGGAACCCGTCGGCCATGACAAGGACGGGCGGCCGGTGTATTTGCGCGATCTATGGCCGGCGTCGGCGGAGATTCGCGCCCTCATGGAGACGGCCCTGGATCCGGAAGTGTATCGGCGGCTGTATCGCGACGTGGCCGCACAGAATCCCCGGTGGAACGAAATTCGCGCCTCCACAGGCAGCGTGTTCCCCTGGGACCCCCGCAGCACCTACATCCAGGAACCGCCCTTCTTCCGGGATTTCCCGTCGCAGCCGGATCCGATTGCGGACATCCGCAGCGCGCGTGTGCTGGGCCTATTTGGGGATTCGGTGACGACGGATCACATTTCGCCGGCGGGCCCCATTCCGGCGGGATCGCCGGCGGGCAAATACCTGGTGGGGCAGGGGGTCGAGCCCGCGGATTTCAACAGTTACGGGGCGCGCCGCGGGAACGACCGGGTGATGGTTCGCGGCACCTTTGCAAATGTGCGGATCAGGAATCTGATGGTGCCTGGCGTGGAGGGCGGGGTGACGAAGTATCAGCCCTCGGGCGAGGTGATGAGCGTGTTTGACGCGGCGGTGCGTTATGCGGAGAGCCGAACGCCGCTGGTGGTATTGGCGGGGCAGGAGTATGGGACGGGCAGTTCGCGGGATTGGGCGGCGAAGGGGACCAAGTTATTGGGGGTCAAGGCGGTGGTGGCGCAGAGTTTCGAGCGGATCCACCGTTCGAATCTGGTGGGGATGGGTGTGCTGCCGCTGCAGTTTGAGGCCGGCACGAATGCGGAAGTTCTTCATCTGGAGGGCAATGAGCTTTACGATGTCCTGGGTCTTGGGCACCAACTGCAGCCTCGGCAGGATCTTACGCTGCGGATCACACGCCCCAACGGCCAAGTCCAATCCCTGCGCGTCAAGTGCCGCATGGACACGCCGGTGGAGGTTGAATACTACCAGCATGGCGGGATTCTGCCGTGTGTGCTCAGGCAGTTGATGTCGGAAGGCTGAGGGCGGGGGAGGCGCTGGGGGGCAAAAAGTTCGCACAAAAGGATTGACTTTTGTCCAAAAAAAGCGATTCTAGGACCGATCAGTTTAACCATTGCCACAGCCACCGTGTTTGGCGTGATCGCTTTAACAGATAGAGCCGGTTCGAAAATCAAACCGAAACCCTAATTAGAAGGAAATCACAGAATGAAAAAACTAGTCACCGTAGCCATCGCGCTCCTACTGCCTATTCTCTTCGCGCCCGCGTCGGTGCAGGCGCAGAGCACGTCGTGCGACGCGCAACTTGCGACCTTGATTGAAGCCACGAAGCGGCTTGCGCCGTGTCAGCAACCCGGCATTTCCGGAGACAAGCGGATCAACAACAAGCTTCTCAAGCACCTCTACGATGCCCAGGCCTATCTCATGGAGGGAAGCATCAAGTCCCAGTGGCATGCCGCCAAGGAAGTCTGGAAGTTCGACACCGAACTGCGCAAGCTCTATTTCAAGTGCATTCTCTGCTGCGATGACGCCGCCATGCTGGACGAGAGCGCGCTGCAGGTGCTCGTGTGCATCGTCGACCTGTATTATCCGGATTCGGGCTACGATCCCTACGTCAACGGGGTGATCGCGTGCCCGTGCGAATTTTGTCCGTAGGCGCGGTTTCGTTGTTTGATTCACACCAAAACCCACCGGCAGGTCCGACTGCCGTGGGTTTTTTTTTGTCCAAAGGGTCCCAAGGTTCTTGTTGTCGCGAGGATCTCTTCAAGCGTCTGGACCCGGTGAGCGGAGTGCTCCGGCCCGCCCTGGCGGACCTCGGGTTGGACCGGCGCCAGCTGCGGGCGCTGGTTCTCTTCGAGCAGCGCATCGAACGGCGCATTGAGGTGTTCAACGAGGAGTTGCCTCCACTGCGCACGCGGGCCGAATCCGCCTCCACGCGAGGGTCGCACGCCGCCCACGGCGGTGCGCGGGCGGGGGTGGGCCGGGATGTTTTGCGTTTGCCCGGCTGCCGGCGGCGGTTACAGTGGCTGCCGCAACCTGCGAACATGCACATACGATGAACACCAAACCGTTCCTGTTGCCGCTCCTGGCAGGGCTGGTCCTTGCCGGGTGCAACAAAAGCCCCCAACCCGAAGCCGCACCGCCACCGGAGGCTCCCTCCGCGGCGGCGTCGGAACCCGATGCCGCGCCGGAGCCGCCCCTGCTTTTGCAGCTGAAATGGCCCGTCGGCGCCCGCTACGTGCAACACATGGACATCGTCCAGCAGGTCCAGACCACCATTTCCGGCCTGACGCAGACGAACCGTCAGGATTACGCCATGAGCCATGATTTCGGGCTGACGGTGCTCGGGGAGCGGCTGGGCGGGGGGCGGGAGGTGGAGTTGGAGTTTCTCGCGATGCAGATGACGGCCAGCGACGGCCGGCGCGTGGTGGTGAGTTTGGATTCCCGCAGCGATGCGGCGGCGGGGACGAACAACCCGCTGGCGGAGGTGTTGCGCAGCATGGTGGGCACCCGCATGAAGTTCAGCCTCGACGCGAGCAACCGCGTGGTCCGGCTGGTGGGGCTCCAGGACTTTCGGCATCGGGTGCTGACCAACTCGCCGGCGCTGGCGCGCGCCTCGCTGGCGCAGATGCTCAGCGAGGACTATTTCAAGCTGATGATCCACGGCAGCCAGGGATTGCCCCCGCACCCGGTTCGGCCCGGAGACAGTTGGCCGGTCACCACCGAGATCGCCATGGGACCGCTGGGCGTCATGGAGGTGAAGCTGCAATACATGCTCAAAGGCTTCGAATCACGCGACGAGCGCCGATGCGCGCTCCTCGAATTCAGCGGCATCGTCAAGGGCAGACCCGGCCGCGAAGCGGCCATGCCCAATTTCCGGATGTCCGTCCAGGAAGGCACCACCGCCGGCCAGAGCTGGTTCGATCCCGAGGCCGGCATGATTCTCGCCTCCGAGATCAGCCAGGACATGACCATGAACCTCGAATTGCATGGTTCCCAGCCCGGAGCCACCAACGAGCGCGTCGCCCCGCGTTCCATGACCACCAGGATCACCCAGCAAATTCACCTCGCCATCCGGCCCCAGGCCGCCCCGGACTCGCCCTAGCTGCATTTCTCACCAGGTTCCTGGTGAGAAATGCAAGCTAGCCCCGCGCCGATTGCGCGCCGATTGCGCGCGGAAGCGCGCGTATTGCGGTTTTGATTCGGCGCGGCTTGACCCCCGGGGCGGCTTTCCATAAGATGCGGGGCATGGCTCAAACGACACACAACCCGAACGAGAGGATTCTGATGCGTTCAACTCTGATATTTCTGCTGGTCTTGGGCGGCATGCTGGGGGGCCTGACGCTCCACGGCGCCGATGCCCCCCAAAAACTCCGCATCCTGCTGATCACCGGGGACGACGTGAGCGTGCATCCCTGGCACGAAGTGGCCCAGGCCACCCGCGAGACGCTGATGGCCTCCGGCCGGTTCGACGTCAAAGTGTGCGAGGACACGGGCATTCTCGAGGCTGCGGCGGCCCTCAGGCGCTACGATGCGATTTATCTTTCGATGTATAACGCGACGACGCCGACGCTGACCGACCGCGCCAAGGAGAACCTGTTGCACTATGTGCGGGGAGGCAAGGGCTTTGTGGTCACCCATTTGTCCAGCGCATCCTTCAAGGAATGGCCCGAGTTCGCCAGCCTCTGCGGACGCATCTGGGTCATGGGCAAGTCCGGGCATGGCCCCCGATCAACGTTTGCCGCCAAGATCGCCGACGCGTCGCACCCGATCACCCGGGGGCTCGCGGATTTCGAGGCGGACGACGAGCTTTACGCCAAGCTGCAGGGCGCCGCGCCCATCCACGTCCTGGTCAGCGCCTATTCGGATTGGAGCAAACAGACCGAACCGCTGGCCTTTGTGCTGCCCTGCGGACAGGGCCGCGTGTTCCATCACACCTTCGGCCATGACGGCAAAGCCGTCCGCAATCCCGCCGTCCAATCGCTCATCCGTCGCGGCACCGAATGGGCTGCCAGCGGCGGCGTCCGGTAGCCGCCTGGACATTGTCCTGCCGCGTCAGGGCGCGGTCCGGGCAAGGCGTCGCGCAGGGGGCGCGGTGGTCTCCGGAGGTTAGGAAACCACCGGGGGCTGGTCCTTTCGGGGGGGGTTATTTGTAGGTGTCCCTGAGCAGTTGGCCGGCCTTGGTGGTGTCCTTGCGCCGGTCCTCGACCGCCTTGAGCACCTCCGCCACGGTCGGGTCCCCGGGGAACGCCTGGCGCGCCTTGAGCGCATGGGTTTCAGCCTTGTCGAAGTCGACGGGCACCTGGAGGTAGAGGACGGCCAATTGCTTGTGGGCGGGGGCGAAATCCGGGAAGAGCGAGAGCACCTTCAGGCACATCTGGCGCGCGCCCGTCGCATTGCCCTGCGCCTGGTAAACCGCCGCGGCGGCCATCAGGGTGGGCGGGTCGTCGGGATACGATTCAAGGGCAGTCTGGACGCGGGGGGCGGCTGCGGCAGTTTGGGCTGGGGGTTCCTGGGCGAGTTGGATCATGGTCACGAACCGGCGGGCGTCTTCGGCTCGGGTGAAGGCGGGGGTGGCGCGGATGACTTTTTGCATGGTGGCAGCGGCTTCGGGAACTCGGCCCAGGCTGTAGTAGCACCACGCCAGGTCGTAGAGAACGTCCGGCGGGTCGTTGAGGCGCTCGGCGCTTTCCTCGAGAGGGGCCAGGGCGCCGCGGTAATCCTTGGCCTGGTAGGCTATCCGCCCGAACCCGTGCGCGGTCTTGGGATCGTGGGGGGCCAGGTCGCGCCCCTGCCGGGCGAGTTCAAGCGCCTTGGAGGGCGCGCCGAACTGTTCCGCGTGCAACCGTGCCAGCCCGAGGAGCAGGGGCACTGCGGCGGGGTTCCGCTCCAGGGCCTTTTCATAGATCGCACGCGCCTTGTCCCACGCACGGGCTTGTTCATGGACCGCGGCCAGGCGCGCCGCGGCGACGGCGTCGCCCGGTTGTTTGCCGAGGGCGGTTTCGAGGTCGGCGATGGCTTTGGCGTCGGCGGGTATGTGGGGGATGGCCATGAGCGCGAGGCGTTGTTGGGCTGGGTGATAACCGGCGAAATTGGTGCCCGCTTCAAGGACGTGCTGGAGGGCGGTGGTGGCGGCGGATTCATCGCCGACCATGGCGGCGGCCATGCCGAAGTGGAACAGGCTTTCGGGGTTTTGGCCCAGTTGGCTGGTGCTTTCCCGCAACAGCTTCACCGCGTCGCCGTAATCGCCCCGGCGGAACAGGATCCAGCCCAGGGTGTCCATGATGGCCGGATCGCCGGGCCGGCTCTGGTGGGCTTTGCGGGCCAGGTCGAGCGCCGGGTCGAGCTCGCCGAACTTTTCGGAGAGCAGGTAGGCCAGGTTGTTCTGGAAGGCACTGTTGTCGGGTCTGAGGGCGAGCAATTGTTCGTAGGCTTTCCGGGCGGCCGCGTGATCCTCCAGCCGCTCGTAAATCAGCGCCTTGGTCAGCAGGGCGGACACGTCGCCGGGCTTGCGGGCGAGGCGCTCGTCCAGTTTCGCCAGTGCCTTGGGGGCCTGCTTGGACAGCAGGTAGACCCGGGCCAGCATCTGGTAGAACTCGCTGGTTTCGGGGTTGAGTTCGATGGCTTTGAGCAAGGCGGTTTCGGTGCTGGTGAAATCGCCTTTGGCCAGATGAACGGTGGCGAGCAGGAACTGCAGCGGGGCGGAGTCCGGGTTCTGGGCGATGCGGGTTAGGACGCGGTCGAGGGCGGCGGTCCATTGTTTTGCTTGAACGTCCAGTGCCAACCGCTGCTGGAGGGCCGGCAGGAAGCCGGGGGCCATGTCGAGGGCTTTGTCGAAGGCGGCGGCGGCCTCGCGGGGTTTGGCTTGCTGGCGCAGGATCATGCCGGCGAACAGGTGGATTCGGGGATCTTTGAGGCCCCGGTCGACCAAGCCGGTGCACAGTTTGAGGGCTTCCTCGGGTCGCCCGCCGGCGTGGTGGGCTTGGGCCAGCAGGAATTGGGCGTGCGCCGCGGTCGGATTGCGCTTGAGAAAGCTCTCGAGCAGCATGATGGCGGACGTGGCGTCTTTGCGGCGGATCTGGATCTCGGCCAGGAGGTAGGTGGCCTCGGCGAAATCCGGGTGCAGGCTGACGGCTTGTTTGAGGTTGACGACGGCCTTGTCGGTGTCGGCATTGGCAAGGTGCATGCCGGCGAGGTGATAATACACGGCCGGGCCGTTGGGATAGAGATCGCGGAGTCGCTCCACCTGGGCGACGGCGTTCTCCCTGTGGCCCTGGGTCAACTGCACGCGCGCGCTGAGCAGCATCGCCTCCACGTTCGTCGAGTCCTGCTTCAGGATTTTCTTCAGCAGCGCTTCGCACTCGGCGTAGTTCGTTTCAGCCAGGTGCAGGCTGGCCAGGCGGGTGAGGGCGGGCAGGAAATCCGGCGCCTTCTCTGCGGTTTCCCGGATCAGGCGCTTGCCGGTTTCGGCGTCGCCGGAGAGGATCTTGTGGTTGGCGTAATTGAGCCGCTGAGGGGACCGGATCGGGGTCAGTTCCAGCGCGGTTTTGAACATGGCTTCGGCTGCCGCCGCATTGGTATGCGCCAGCAGCACGCTGCCCAGCCCCCAGTAAGCCGAGTTGGATTTCGGATTCAGTTCCGCCGCGCGCCGATAGTGGGTTTCGGCGGCCGCCAGGTTGTGATCGCGGAAGTGGGTTCTGCCCAGGGCGATATGGTAGCTGTCCAGGGAATCGGCCTGCGGGCGCAGGGCGAGCAGGCGTTGCAGGACCGCTTTGACCTGGTTGGTGGTGATCGCCGTGTCTGCCAGGATTTCCAGGGCCTGCCCGTGCGTGGGTTGGTGTTTCAGGACAAACTCAACCTCCTCGAGCGCGTTGCTCACCTGTCGCAGGCCCAGGTAAGCCAGGGCCAGCTGAATCCGGGTGTCGAGATGGGTCGCGTCCAGCTTCCTGGCCTCCGTGAGAAACTTCAACGCCCGCGTCGTCTTGCCCTGGACCTGGTAGATTTGGCCCAGGCCGCTGAGCACGGCCGGGCGAGGTTGTTTCTCCAACCGCATCACGTTGAGGAATTCGATCTCGGCGTTCTCGTATTGCCCGGCCTGGAGAAACGCCGTGGCCTTTTCAAAATGGCGGTCTCTTTTCGCCGCGCGTGTGCAGCCCGAGTTGCCGAGCCCGAGCAGGGTCAGCACGAGGCTGAGGAGGATGAACCTGGATGTCATCGTGGTCATAGGCCGAAAAAAATCCCAAGTGTTTACGCACCAGCGCAGGCCGAGTGACGGGTCCCGGCGGGCAGGGGCTTGTCGGGACCATGCCTTGTTGCGGCGGCACTGCCGGCGGCAGATATAGAATAACCGCGGCGGCTATGGAAAGGCAATTCCACCGCAAAAAAAGTCGGCGACATTTCAGGCGGGTTATGGTATGAAGAGTGCGCTAGCCTGAACCGTTTGCCTTGCGCAGTGCACATGCCTATGAAACACGTCCGCCTTCCCCAGCTGGGATGCCTTGCGATCTTCAGCCTGCTGCTTCTCCCCCGCGCCGCACCGTCCCAGGTGCTCATCTCCGAGTTCATGGCGGGTAATGTCCAGACTCTGACCAACCGGGACGGCCAGGCCTACGACTGGATCGAACTGCACAACGCCGGCGTCGCCGGGGTGGACCTTGCCGGCTACGCGTTGACGGACGATCTGCGCCAATTGGACAAGTGGTTGTTCCCCTCGGTCCTCCTGCCGCCGGGCGGCTATCTGCTCGTGTGGGCTTCCGGGCTGGACCGCCGGGATCCCGCCGGCGAATTGCACGCCAACTTCCGGCTCGACAATGCCGGCGAATTCCTCGCCTTGGTCCAACCCGACGGGGTCACGTTTGGCTCCCTGTTCAATCCCGCCTACCCGCCCCAGGACGACGACGAGGCGTATGGCATCGGGCAAAAGGCTCTCAGCACCGCGCTGCTGGCCGCCGCCGTCCCGGAAATCCTGGTGCCGGCCCAGGCGGGAGCGGTCGCGGCGGACTGGGCCATGCCGCAGTTCGTTGCCGCCGACCCGTGGTTCAGCGCCACCGCGCCTGCGGCGATCGGGTTCGACGTTGGCGAGCCCGGGGCGACGCCGGTCAACGTGGCTCCGGGGGGCACGGCCGTGCAGACCACCACTTACGGCACCTATGCCGCCAACCTGGCCATCGACGGCAACCTGGCCAATTTCACCCAGACCCTCCCCACCGACAACCCGCCGTTCTGGCAGGTGACTCTTGCCCGTGAGACCAGCGTCCACCGGATCGTGCTCCGCAACCGCACCAGCTGCTGCCAGTCGCGGCTGCGCGACATCACCGTCCAGATCCTCGCCGCCGACGGCATCACCACCAACTACGCGTCGCCCCTGCTCAATCCCGAAAACATCGGCTTCACCTACCCCGCCGGCCCCGCCTCCCTCGAAGTGGACCTCAACGCCCTCGCCGGCGGCCCGATCTTCGGCCACATCGTGCGCGTCCTCCGCGCGCCGGACCCGGACCTGTCCGGCAGCGGCGGCCAGGGCGGCTCCGAGGAGGCGGGCACGCTGTCGCTGGGCGAGGTGGAGGTGCATGGGGTGCCGACGGCCACGGAGGTCAACCTGGCCCGCACCGGGACGCCCCCGCCCACCGCCACCCAATCCTCGGACTATGGCACCGGCCAATACCCGGCCTCGTTCGCGATTGACGGGGACACGGGCAATTTTACGCACACCTTGAACACCGACTTGAATGCGACCTGGGTCCTCAACCTGGGCCGCCGCGCGCTCATCCACTCGATCACCATCCATAACCGCGATTCGTGCTGCGGCTCGCGTCTCCGCGACCTCACCGTCCGAATTCTGGATGCGGACAGCAACACCGTCCTCTACACCTCGGCAATGTTGAACCCGGAAAACGCCGGGTACGCTTTTCCCAACGGGCCGGACCACCTCGTCCTGAACCTCTCCAGCCAGCCTGTTCTCGGCCAATACGTCCGCATCAACCGCACCCCCGACCCCGATTTGTCGGGCACGGGCGGCCAGGGCAACGAGGACGAGGCGAACGTGTTGTCCATGGGCGAAGTGATTGTTCTGGGGCTGGACATCAGCAGCTACCGCCCGTTCATCCGCACCGATCTCCAAACCCGCATGCTCGGCCAGAACGCCTCCGCCTTCGTGCGCCTGCCCTTCCAGGTCGATGACCCCGGCGCCTTCGACGAACTGGCGCTGCGCGTGCGTTACGACGACGGGTTCATCGCCTACCTCAACGGGGTCAAGGTCGCCGAGCGCAACGCGCCCCCCGCGCCCGCGTGGGACTCGGCGGCCACTGCGGATCGCGATCTGGCGGCCGGGCTGCAGGCTGAGGAGATCAACCTCACGGCCGAGCTGTCCTGGCTGGTGGCCGGCACCAATGTGCTGGCCTTTCAGGCGCTCAACTCCAGCGCCGGCGACGGCAACTTCCTGCTCCAGCCCGAACTCACCTCCCTGCAGATCGACACGAGTTCTTACGCCTACCTGCGCGATCCCACCCCCGGCCGCCGCAACGAGTCCGACCACTATCTCGAAGAGGTGGCCGACACCCGTTTCAGCGTGAACCGCGGCTTTTTCGACGCCCCGTTCACGCTCGAAATCACCTCCGCCACCCCCGACGCCCAGATCTGGTATTCGTTCGACAGCAGCGAGCCCGGCCCCGGCCTGGGCGGCCAGCTCTACACCGGCCCCCTCACCATCTCCAACACCACCGTCGTCCGCGCCCGCGCGTTCAAGGCCGGCTGCCTGGAAACCGACGTGGACACCCAGACCTACCTGTTCCTGGCCGACGTGATCCACCAGTCGCCTGACGGCACGGCTCCGCCTTACTTCCCCGCCTCGTGGGGACGCAACCGCGTCAATTACGGCATGGACCCCGCCGTCATCGCCAAATACAGCCTCGCCGAATGGCGCGACGCCCTGACCCAAATCCCCACCCTGTCGGTCGTCACCGAGATGAAAAACCTGTTCGACCCTGCGACGGGTATCTACGCCAACGCCGACGGCCACGGCGAAACCTGGGAACGCCCCAGCTCGATCGAACTGCTCGACCCCACCAACGCCGTCCCCGGCCGCTTCCAGGAGAATTGCGGCCTGCGCATCCGGGGCGGCTACAGCCGCAACGCGACGTTCGTGAAACATTCTTTTCGCGTCTTCTTCCGGCGCGACTACGGCGCGCCCAAGCTTCAGTACAAAATGTTCGAGGACGAAGGCGCGAGCGAGTTTGACACGTTCGATTTGAGGACGAGCCAGAATTATGCGTGGCCGCGCGAGACCAGCACCAGCAGCGGGCAGAACGACACGATGGTGCGGGAGGTGTTCTGCCGCGAGACGCTGGGCCGGATGGGCCAGCCCTACCGCCGATCCCGCTACTATCATCTCTACCTCAACGGCGCCTACTGGGGCCTCTACGAAACCGACGAGCGGCCCGAAGCCTCCTTCGGCTCCACCTACCTCGGCGGCACCAAGGACGACTACGACGTCGTCAAGTGCGCCAACCACGTCGGCGGCTTCGTCACGGAGGTCACTGACGGCAATTTCGGCGCGTGGACGAACCTGTTCAGCATGGCGCTCTCGATGCTGGCGGACAGCAGCGCCTCGAACTACTTCCGGATTCTGGGCTGCGACCCGGACGGCACGCGCAACCCGGCGTTGCCGGTGATGATCGATGTGGACAACCTCATCGATTACATGCTGGTCATCTTCTACTCGGGCGACGGCGACGCGACGCTCTCCGCGTTCCTGAGCAATACCCGTCCCAACAACTGGTTTGGGATGAAGAACCGCAACAACCCCGACCAGGGCTTCATCTTCGTCAACAGCGACTGCGAGCACACCCTCGGCGCCCCGAGCTGGCAGAACGACCGCACCGGGCCGTGGAAGGACGTCTCCGGCTCCAACGTCCGGAACTTCACCTACTCGAACCCCCAATACATGCACGAGGAGCTGATGCTCAACCCGGAATACCGGCTGCGCTTCGCCGATCACGTGCGGCGCCATTTTTTCAACGGCGGCGTGCTGATGCCCGAGGCCGGCACCAACCGGTTCCTGGCCAAGGCCGTCCAGATCAACAAGGCCATGCGCGCCTACGAGGCCCGCTGGGGCGATGCCAACACGTCCGGCGTGAAATATTCCATGACCGACTGGACCAACCGCATCAACATCATCGTCACCTCCTGGTTCCCCACCCGCACCGCCACCGTGCTGGCCCAGCTCAAGGCGGATAGCCTCTACCCCGCCCTCGAAGCGCCCAGCTTCAACCAGCACGGCGGCGACATCGCCGAGGGCTTCGCGGTCTCCATGACCCACCCCAACGCCACCGGCACCATCTATTACACCCTCGACGGCACCGACCCGCGCCTCGTGGGCGGCGCCGTCCGCAGCACCGCCACCGCTTATGCCAACCCCGTTCCCCTCGTCGCCAGCACCCGCGTCAAGGCGCGCGTCCTCAGCGGCTCCACCTGGAGCGCCGTCAACGAAGCCGATTTCGCCATGCCCGGCATCGTGCCGCTGCGCATCACCGAACTCATGTACCACCCCGCCCCCGTCACCCCCGCCGAGGCGGCAGCCGGATTCAGCAACGCGGACGATTTCGAGTTTGTCGAGCTGTGCAACGTCGGCCCCATCGCCTTGAACCTCGCCGGCATCGCGTTTGTCGACGGCATCACCTTCACCTTCCCTTCCGGCACCCTCGCGCCGGGCGAACGGATCGTGCTCGTCAAGAACGTGGCCGCGTTCACCCTGCGCTATGGCGCCACCGCCCGCATCGCCGGCTACTACGGCGGCAACCTCAACAATGCCGGCGAACACCTCCGCCTCCAGGACCCCACCGGACGCACCATCCTCGACTTCAGTTACTCGGATGAATGGTGGCCCATCACCGACGGCCCCGGATTCTCGCTCGTCGCCGACAACGAATCCGCCCCGTCGGCAAGCTGGAGCCGTCCCGAACACTGGCGGCGCAGCAGCACGTTGGGCGGGTCGCCCGGCTCCGCCAATCCCCCCCTGCCCGCCCTGCCCGTGGTCGTCATCAACGAGGTGCTCTCACGCCCCGCCGCCGGCGGCAAAACCAGCGTCGAATTGGCCAACCTCGACGACGCCCCGGCCGAGGTCGGGGATTGGTGGCTCACCGATGACTTCAACACCCCCCATAAATTCCGGCTCCCGACGGGCACCGTCCTCCCCGCCGGCGGTTTCGCGGTGTTCACCGAGGACGACTTCGGTCCGGGGGCGCTCGGGGCCGGAGCGCTGAACCTGAGCGCTGCCGGGACGGAGATTCGGCTGTTCAGCGGCAACGCCGCCGGCGAGCTGACCGGCTATTACCAGGGCTGGGATTTCGGCCCCGCCGACGTCGGGGTGAGCTTTGGGCGGCACGTCATCAGCACCGGGGCCGATCACCTGGTCGCCCAGACCGACCCCACCCCCAACCAGACCAATGCCGGCCCGCGCGTCAGCCCGGTGGTGATCACCGAGGTCATGTACCGCCCGCCGGAGGTGCCGGGGGTCGATGCGGGCCTTTACGAATACATCGAACTGTTCAACCGCTCCGCGGAGCCGCTGCCCTTGTTCGATCCGCTGGCGCCCACCAACACGTGGCGCGTCACCGGCGGCGTGGATTATTTCATGCCTGCCGGTCTCACTCTTGCCGCCGGCGAATTCCTGGTGCTCGTCAACTTCGATCCCGCCACCGAGCCCGCCCTCCTGGCCGGCTTCCGGGAACGCTACGCGGTGCCCGCCCAGGTCCGCGTGCTGGGGCCCTGTGCCGGCCAGCTCAACAACGCCGGGGAATCCGTCGAACTGAGGCGTCCCACCCTGCTGCTCCCGGGCCTGCCCGCCTGGGTGCTGCTCGACAAGGTGAACTACGACGACGCCGCCCCGTGGCCCGAGGGTGCGGACGGCTATGGCGCCGCGTTGCACCGCGCCGACGCGGCCGCCTATGGCAATGACCCCGCGCATTGGACGGCGGCGGCGCCGCGGGCCGGCCAACCCTTCGTGCCCGGCCCGGTGCCGGTCCTCCATGTGGAGCCGGCCAGCCAGACCGTTGCGGAACTTGCCTCCGCCACGTTCACCGTGTCCGTGGAAGGCGAAGGCCCGTTCACCTACGTCTGGCGCAAGAACGGCGTCAATGTTCCCGACGCGACCAACGCCACCCTGACCCTTCCCAGCGTGCAGTTGGCCGACGCAGGCGCCTACGCCGTGGCCGTCATCAATGCCTCCGGCGCCATCGCGGTCGCCAACGCCACCCTCACCGTGCTGCCGGTGCCCGTCATCGTCACCCACCCGCTGAGCGTCTTGGCGAACGCGGGCGCGACTGTGACCTTCACCGTGACCGCCACCGGCACCGGCCCGCTGACCTGCCAGTGGCGGCGGAATGGCCAGGACATCAGCGGCGCCACCAGCTCCAGCTATACCGTGGTCAACGCCCAGTGGGATGTGAACGACGGCTATTACTCAGTGGTGGTCACCGACGCCAACGGCTCCCGCGAAAGCGAACCCGCGCTGCTGACGGTCAAGAGCAGGCCGGTCATCACCCAGCAACCTGAATTCAACCCGGCCAACAGCAATGTGCTGGAAGGACGCACGTTCAGCCTGACCATCTC
>JAFGQR010000065.1 GCA_016935555.1 Verrucomicrobiota bacterium | reverse complement strand
TCAGGGCTCGACGGAGTCTCGCCCTACCGGGTTCATGGGCGCGAGGCGTGGTGCCCATCGGGCGGGATCGCGCCTTCCCATGAACCGGGGCAAGACGCTCAACGCTCAACTTCCAACCTGGCGGGCACGCGGATCGCAGCGTAGCGTCGCGATCTCGTGTCGTGAACGCTTGTCGCATGGCCGCGTCGACAAGAGTTCTCGACAAGAGAGCCCGAATCACCCGCACATGTGCGTAACCGCGGGAGTGTGCGGCGCCGCACTCACTTGCCTGCCGGGTTGCCGTCGGCGTCCAGCAGACGCACCTCGCCCCAGTTCAACTCGCGGAGGCTGGACTCGATCTTGGCGCGATCGCCGACCACCACCCAGGTGAGACGGTCGGGTTGCACGACGGTTCGGGCGGCCCGGGCGAGGTCGGCTTGGGTGAGGGCGCCGATCCTGCCGGCGTAGGTCTGGAAATAGTCGTCCGGCAGATCGAACCGGACGATCTGGGCCAGGCTGCCCGCGACCGCACCGGCGGTCTCCCAGGCGCCAGCCAGACGAAGGGTTTTGTCGGTGACAGCCTTTTTCAATTCACCCGCCGTGGGCGGCTTGTCGCCGGCGATGGCGCGGAATTCGCCGTCGAGTTCCTGGAGCGCCTCCTTGGTTTTGTCGCCCTGGACGGGGGCGACACAGAGGAAGGGGCGCTGGCCGCGGGCGTCGGCCAGGAGGCTGCGGACGCCGTAGCTCCAGTGTTTGTCCTCGCGCAGGTTCATGTTGATGCGGCTGGTGAACGTGCCGCCGAGGATGAAGTTCATCGTTTCGATGGCGATCTCGTCGGGATTGGCTTTCGGCACGGCGACCAAGCCGGCGAAGACGACCGACTGCGGCGCGCCGGGGCGATCGATCAGATGGAGGCGCGGCTTGGGGGGCGGAGCGACCCGGGCGAGGTTTTTCGAGGGCACATCGCCGGGCTTCCAGTCTTGAAAGAGGCGTTCGAGTTTTGGGGTCAGCCCGGCCAGGGTCGTGTCGCCGACGATGACGAGGGTGGCGTGGTTGGGTTTGAACCAGGCATCGTGGAATTGCCGCATGTCGGCGGGGGTGAGTTGCCGGACGCTGGCTTCGGTGCCGCTGCCGGTGAAGGGGTGGCCGTAGGCGTGGTCTTTGCCGAAGAGGAGCTGGGGCATGACGCGCAGCGCCATGGTGTTGGGTTCGGCCTTCTCGCGGGCGATGGCGGCAAGGCGCTGCTTCTGCAGACGCCGGAAATCGCTGTCGGGAAAGGCCGGGTGGAGGATGACGTCGGCGTAGATTTCGAGGGCGGGATCGAGGTAGGCGGTGAGGGTGTTGAGGGAGACAACGGCGGTGTCGAGGTCGCATCCGGCGCCGAGGTAGGCGCCGATGGCGTCGAGCTGGTCACTGATCTCCAGGGCGGTTCGTTGGGAGGTGCCTTCGTCGAGCATGTCCATCGCCAGGCGTGCGGTGCCGGGCGAGGCGAACGAGTCGGCGGCGAACCCGGCATCGAGCAGCAGACTGAACTGCACGGTGGGCACCGCGCGGCGCTCGGCGAACACGACCCGCAGGCCGTTGGCCAGGGTCGCCCGCTCGAATGCCGGGAACCGGGCGCCGGGCTTCAGGTCGGGCACGGGCAGCACGCTTCGGTCGACGTGGGACGCGGCGGTTTTGAATTCGGGGAAGGGGTGGATTTCGAGGATGAACTGGCCGTCGGAGAGCCATGCTTTGGCGGTGGCCAGCAACTGGGCGGCGGACACCTCGCGGGTTTCGCGCAGGGCGGTCTGGTAATAGTGGGGGTTGCCGGTGAACACGAGGTTGTGGGCGAGGATGTTGGCCTTGCCGCTGAAGCCGCCGACCTGTTCGATGCCGCGGATGAAGGCGGCTTCGTATTGGACCTTGGCGCGCTGCAATTCGGCGTCGGCCGGACCGTCGTCCAGGAATCGGGCGAGTTCCTCGTCGAGAGCGCGCTCGACGCGGGCGAGGGGGATGCCGGGCTTGGCGGTGGCGGCGATGAGGAACTGGCCGGCGATTTCGCCGAGGTCGACCCCGGCGCGGACGTCGGTGGCGATCTGGTCGTCGTAGACGAGCCGTTTGTAGAGGCGCGACGATTTGCCGCTGGAGAGGACATCGCTGACGAGGTTGAGGTGGTTGGCGGCGGGGGTGCCGTAGGGGGGGATGTTCCAGACCTTGTAGAGGCGGGCCTGGGGCACACGGTCCTGGGCCTGCATGCGGTGGGTGCCGGTCCGTTTGGCGATCCAGGCCTGGTGCCTCGCGATCGGCGGCCCGCTGGGGATGTGGCCGAAGTAGCGGCGCACCTGCGCGAGGGCCTCCTCGGTGTCGACGTCGCCGGCGATGGTCAGCACGGCGTTGGCGGGGCCGTAGTAGGCCTTGAACCACTCGTGGACGTCGTCGAGCGTGGCGGCGTTGATGTCTTCCGTGCTGCCGATGACCTGCCACGAATACGGGTGGCCCGCCGGCCAGGTGTGGTGCGTGATCAGTTCGTAGGCGATCGCGTAGGGCTGGTTCTCTCCCTGGCGCTTCTCGTTGAGCACCACCCCGCGCTGCTCGTCGAGCTTGGCCTGGGTGACCGCCCCGAGCAGGTGGCCCATCCGGTCGGACTCCATCCATAGCGCAAACTCGAATGCGTCGCGGGGAACGTCCTCGAAGTAGTTGGTGCGGTCCTCGCTGGTGGTGCCGTTCAGGCTGGTGGCGCCGACCTGCTCCATGGCTTTGAAAAAGTCGTCGTCGAAGTGTTCGCTCCCGTTGAACATGAGATGCTCAAACAGGTGCGCGAAGCCGGTCTTGCCGGGTTTCTCGTTCTTGGACCCCACGTGATACCACACGTTCACAGCCACGATGGGCGCCTTTGAATCCTCGTGGATCAGCACGGTCAGCCCGTTGTCCAGCACGAACCTCTGGCAGGGAATGGCAATCTTGTTTGTGGACTGGCGGCCCGGCGCCGCCATCAGCGAGACGGCCAACAGGAGGGAGGCAAAAACAATTCGATGCAGCATGCGCACGACGATAGCGGGCGGACCATGGCTCGGCAAGCCCCCGTCAGCGCCCCGGCAGCCGATCACCCCGCGCCACGACGGCGCGTGCACACCTCAACCCGCACCCTCCGCATAGGGACGACCCACGCCTCGAACCGTCAGCCTGCGGCTTGCTAGGCGTATTCCTCCAGGGGCTCCACGTCGCCAGCCGCCGGGCCGCTCTCGGCGAGCAGGGGCAGCCGCGGGTTTTCGAAGTCGATCCCGGCCAGCTGCGTGTAGTGGCGGAACACATCGGTGTTCTGAATGAACCCGGCAAAGCGCTCGGCGCCGGGACCCACCGCCGTCACGAGCACGTAGTCGGAGGTATGGACGTTGCCGGTCCAGCCCACGGCAACGTAGTTGCCCATCAGCTGGCCCAGCTGCACCACGCCGGAGTTCATCAGCTCGTAAACGCACGTGCCTTTCTTCTCAAGGTAAGCCCGCAGCCAGCCCGCCCGCCGGTCCGAGACCTTGTAGCCGGTCGCGCCCCCGACGATGTCCTGGATCTCCTTCACGCCGGGCACGTGATTCTTGGGCGCGTTACTGGCCGAATCGCTGTTGCCGGCCGCGGGCGGCGCCGGGGCCTCGGGCTGGTCCTCCTCGGCGAGGACGATTTCAGGGGGTTTGCGGCGGAGCCGGCGCATGACTTCGGCCAGCGAGTATTTCACCCGGGCCACTTTCCTGAACATGGTCGAGCTTTGGCCGTAGGACGATCCACTGCCGTTGACGCCCATGTTGCCGTTGCCGTGGTCGGTGGTGATCACGACGAGCGTGTCGGGGTGAGTCCGCTGGAATGCGAGCACCGCCTGCACCGCGTCGTCGAACGCCATCAGGTCGCGCAGGGCGGCCGCGGCGTCGCAATTGTGCGCCGCGTGATCCACCCGGCCGCCCTCCACCTGGAGGATGAAGCGATCGTGCCGCTCCAGCCAGGCCAGCGCGCGCTGGGTCATGCCCGCCAGCGTCGGCACCGCCTTCTGCAGCTGGGGGTCCTGCATCTGGTCCAGGGTGAACGGCAGGTGGCTCAAGGCAAACGTGCCCAGCCAACGCCGGTCCACCGGCGCCGCCGCCAGCTCGGCCGCCGTCTGCATCACCCGGTAGCCCGCAGCCGCAAATTCCGCCTTCAGATCCCGCCGGTCTTTGCGGCGCTTGGGATCGAAGAATTTGTGGCCGCCGCCGAGCAGCACGTCGACGCCCCGTTCCAGGTATTGCGCCGCGATCAGGTCGGCGGCGTCCCGGCTGCTGGCGCAAGCGGCGAAGCCCGCCGGGGTGGCGTGGGTGATTTCGGTGGTGGTGACCAGCCCGCGTTTCCAGCCCTGCTGGCCAAACAGCTCGTAGAGCGTGGTCAGTTTCCGGCCGTCGGGCAGCTGGTTGAGCGCCCCGTTCTTGACCCGCGAACCCGATGCCCAGCTCGAGGACGCCGCGGCGGAGTCGGTCACCATGGAGTTGAGCGACCGCATGTTCATGAGCCCCTGATGCACGTGCGGCTGTTGCATCAGCGCCATCCACGCCAGACCGCGCCGGTGGAGATGATGCGACAGGTAATCCGCGCAGGTCAGGGTGCCGTGGCTCATCCCGTCGGCCACCATGTGGATGATGCGGCCCGGCTTCTGTCCCGGCGCAGCGCTCAGCGCTTCCGCCGAGGCCCCCAGCCGGGCAGCCCCCATCACCCCGCCTGCGGCCAGCGCCGAGCGCGCGAAAAAGTTTCGTCGATTGATCATCATGTCAAGTTAATGGCGCCCACTATGGCATGCGGGCGCGCTCCATGCAAATGCAGCCCGCACCCGGTGGGGAAGGGCGCGCGGTCCGCACGCGCCGCACGTGTCCGGCGGCGGGGCGTTGGGGACGCGGGCGGACCGCACCACTCAGGTGGTGCGGGGGGCGCGGGTGTCGTAACCGATCGGCTTGACCGCGCGGCCGTCGCCGGTGCGGAGGGAGCGGTTCTGGGGATCGAAGTAGAGCATAAGGCCGAGGCGTTCGGACGTCTCGGCGAGGCAGAGGATCGTGTGGGCGCGGATGGCCAGGTCGATGTTGCCGACGGGCGTGGCGCCGGTGCGGATGCAGTCAAAGAAGTTCTGCTCGAGCCGCGCCAGGTTGCCGACGGGGGCGGGGTCGCTGAACGTTTCCGGCTCGAGCTCGTCGGCAAACGGGCGTTCCGGCTTGAGTTCGATTTTGTTTTGGGAGAAGGCGAAATAGAGGGTGGCCTTGCGGCCCCGGATGATCTCCGGGAGACCGACCTCGTTGACGGTGCTGCCGGCAACGCAGAAGGTCAGTCCGCCGGGCATCTCGGCCAGCAGATGGGTCGTGTCCGTGATCTCCCGGTCGGTCGACACCCGGCGGGTGCCGGTGCAGCAGACGCGCCTGGGGAACTCGGGGCGGCCGGTGGCCAGCAGCAGGGGGAGGAAAGTGTGCGCCAGCAGGTTGCCCAGAATCCCCGAGTTGTAATCGTAATACTTGTGCCAGCTGAAGTAGCGCTCGGGCGCAAACGGGATTTTCGGCGCGCGTCCCAGCCAGCGGTTCCAGTCGAGATTCCCCTCGTGGGCGTCGGGGTCGACGGGGTAGGTCCACTCGCTGTTTTTGAGGTTGTTGCGGCAATACGATCCCTGGGCCCATACCAGGGGTCCAACCTTGCCCGCGTTGATCCATTCGGCCGCCTTGTGGTATTTCGGGTCGGCACAATATTGCGACCCGATTTGAAACACCCTGCCCGTCCGCTTCACCGCGTCGTAAATGCGGAACCCCTCCTCGAGGTGGCGCGCCAGCGGTTTCTCCCCATACACGTGCTTGCCCGCTTCCAACGCGTCCACCGCCACGTCCGCGTGCCAGTTGTCCACCGTGGCCACCACCACCGCGTCGATGTCCTTCCGCTCGAGCAGCGCCCGGTGGTCCCGATACGTGTCCGAGACGCTCAACCCCGCCAGCGCCCGCGCCTGGTCCAGCCGCTTCTGGTAGACGTCGCACACGGCGCCCAGCGCAATGTTCCTGGATGCCCCGTAGCTCTTCACGCTGCGCACATGCGCCTGCCCCTGGCTGCCCGTCCCCACAAACCCCACCACAATGCGGTCGTTCGCACCCAGCACACGCCCGGCCGAAGGCGCCTGGCTCTGGCCGTACACGGGGGTTTTTGCCCAGCCGGCGGCGGTGGCGGCAGTGGCGGCGGCGGCGGCCGTCTTCTTCAGAAACGCACGGCGGGTTTCGCGATTCGAAGCGATTGGGGGATGAAGAGTGTTCATGTCCGGGTTTGGGCTGGAATTCAGGTTCGAATTCAGGTTCAGGTTCAGGTTGTCTTGCTCGTCCACGCATCGGCGGCTCACCGCCAACGACACCGGGGACACACCGCAGCCGCGGCGCGCATCCACCAGGGCCGTGGCATTGGACGCAAATCCTGCGCCGTTATTCTAGCGAGCCGCAGGCTCAGACTGTTCGAGGCGCTCGGAGGGTTGCAGGCCGGGGGTGTTCATTCAAGGGGCCATTGACCCACGTGCGGCTCGCTCCACAAAACCGCTGCGCGGTTTTGTCCCGAAGATGGCATGGAACCCGCCGCGCAGCGGCGGCACAGAATCCTTGAGTTTTCCATTTCCGGCAAAACTTGATCTGTTGACAAAGCATGTGAAAACTCAAGGATTCTAGCGAGCGCCGCCCCAGACCTTTTCCGGCGGCCATGAGTTTCGAAACGCAGGCCGGCGGGTGGGATGCGCGACACGAACCTGCGATGGTGGGAGCTTGCACGCAGTCGCGGCACGCGGCGGGGGCGGGACCGGTTCGCAAGAATTCTTGAATTCCGACCGGGAACAAGCGTCGAATCGGCGGCGTTGACGCCTGCATGTCTATGAACTCCAACCCAGCCATTCTCCGGACCCTGGCCGCCGTGGCGCTCTGCGGCGGCTTGGTTGCCGCGTCCCTCCATGCCGCCCCGGACTCCGTCCCCGCGCCGGGCGGATGGGCCCAGGCCAAGGGCAGGCGCGTGTTGTATTTCACCAAGTCGGCCGGCTTCGAGCACAGCGTGGTCAAGCGGCCCGCCGCCGGCCAACTCAGCCACAGCGAGCGGATTCTGACCGAACTCGGGCAGCGGCACGGGTTCGACGTCACCTGCACCAAGGACGGCGGCGTGTTTACGCCGGATCAGCTTGCGAAGTATGACGTGCTTGTGTTCTACACCAGCGGCAACCTGCTCACGACTGGCACGGACAAGACCCCGGCGATGACGCCCCGGGGAAAAGCCGCACTGCTCGAGGCCGTCCGGCAGGGGAAGGGGTTCGTCGGGCTGCATGCGGCCAACGACAGTTTCCATCCAGAGCCGGACCACCGGTTTGTGGCGTTTGGGGAGCGGGTGGACCCGTACATCGCCATGCTCGGCGGGGAGTTCATCCGGCACGGCCCCCAGCAGATCGCCACCGCCCGCGTCGTGGACCCGGCTTTTCCCGGGTGCGAGGGGCTCGCCGACAAGTTTGAGCTTAGGGACGAGTGGTATACGTTCAAGGATTTCGCGCCCGACCTGCACGTGATCCACGCGCTCGAGACGAAGGGCATGAAGGGCATCGATTACCGGCGGGCCTCGTTTCCCTGCACTTGGGCGCGCCGGCACGGTCAGGGCCGGGTGTTCTACACGGGCCTGGGCCACCGTGAGGATGTGTGGACCAACCCGCTGTTCCAAAACCTGCTCCTGGGAGGCATCGGCTGGGCGGCGGGCAATGTCGATGCCGCCATTCCCGCCAACCTCGACACCGCCACGCCCGGTTACCGCGAAATCCAGCCGAAAGACGAGCCCAAACCGTAGATCCTCCGCGCCGGGGCGAATCGCGAATCCGTGATTGTCGCGGGGCCGCAAAGCCCTTTAAATCCCCGGGCATGCAGCCCACAATCGCCCTGACCGTGCTCACCCTGGCGGCGGCGGTCAACGCCGGCGCCGCCGCCCCTCCCGGACTCGAACGCGCCGAACGATCCCCGATCTCGACCTTCCTCGTCGCGCCCACCCGCGTCGTGTGGCAGAGCGCCGGGGGCGTGCGGAACGCCGGCACGCTGCTTGAGCCCCGCGCCGGGCAGGCCCTTCTCAAGGAGCCCATGCCGCCGTGCGTCCTGACCGCCACATCCAATGCCAGCGCCGCGCTGCTGCTGGATTTTGGACGGGAACTCAACGGCTGCCTCGAACTCATCACCCCAATGACCCCCAACCAGGCCAGACTCCGCCACGTCCGCGTCCGCTTTGGCGAGTCGGTGTCCGAAGCCATGGCGGAGCTGGGCGGGCCGCGCAACGCGCAGAACGACCACGCGGTCCGGGACCAGGTCGTGGCGCTGCCGTGGCTGGGCAAGAAATGCGTCGGGCCGAGTGGCTTCCGGTTCGTCCGGCTCGACAACGCGGACCTGGCGCTGCCCGTGGAACTGAGCTGCGTGCGGGCGGCGCTCCAGATCCGCGACGTGCCTTACGTCGGATCGTTCACGTGCAGCGACGCGCGCCTGAATCGCATCTGGCAGGTCGGCGCCTACACCGTCCACCTCAACATGCAGGAATACCTCTGGGACGGCATCAAGCGAGACCGGCTGGTGTGGCTGGGCGACATGCATCCCGAAGTCAGCACCCTCCACGCCGTGTTCGGCTTCAACGAGGTGGTGCCGCGTTCGCTGGACCTGACGCGCGACGCGACCCCCGTGACCGAATGGATGAACGGGATCTCAAGCTACTCGATGTGGTGGGTGCTGATCCATGAGGACCTCTGGCTGCACCACGGCAGCCGCCCCTACCTGGAGGCGCAACAACCCTACCTCACCGCCCTCCTCAAACGCCTCGCCTCCCTCATCGGCCCCGACGGCAAGGAGCGCATCGACGGCATGCGGTTCCTCGACTGGCCCAGTTCCCCCAACCCCCAGGGCGTCACCGCCGGCCTCCAGGCCCTCCTCGTCATGACCCTCGAAAGCGGTGCCCGCCTCCTGACCACCCTCGGCGACACCCCCTCCGCCCAGCGCTGCGCCGACGCCGCCGCGCGCGGCCGCCGGGTCGTGCCCGGCGTCAACGGCTCCAAGTCCGGCGCGGCGCTCCTGGCGCTTGCCGGCATGCGCGACGCGAAGGAAACCGCCGACACGGTGCTCAAGGCGGGCGGCCCGCGGGGCCTCTCGACCTTCTACGGGTTCTACGTGCTGCAGGCGCTCGCAGCCTCCGGCGACGCTCACACCGCGCTGGAGTTCATCCGCACCTACTGGGGCGCAATGCTCGACCTGGGAGCCACCACCTTCTGGGAGGATTTCAACCTCGACTGGACCCCCAACGCCGCCCGCATCGACGAGCCGGTGCCGCCCGGCAAAAAGGACATCCACGGCGACTTCGGCGCTTATTGTTACGCGGGCTTCCGGCACAGCCTCTGCCACGGATGGGCCAGCGGCCCCACCGCCTGGCTCAGCCAGCACGTCCTCGGCGTCAAACCCGTCGAGCCCGGCTGCCGGCGCGTCCGCGTCGCCCCCCAACTGGGCGACCTCCAATGGGCCGAAGGCGCCTACCCCACCCCACGCGGCCCCATCCGCGTCCGCCACGAACGCCGTGCCGACGGCACCGTTGCCTCGACCCTCGAGGCGCCGCCCGGAATCCAAGTCGAGTCCCCCTCACGACCCTGACCTCCACGCGCCCACCCCAACCCACCCCCCCCACCATGCACCTCACATCCTCAATGCTCCTGCTCGCGTTGGCCGGCCAGTTCGCCGCCGCCGCCGAGTTTCATGTCTCGGTCACGGGAAACGACCGTCATGACGGCACCGCCTCGCACCCCTTCCGGACCCTCAGCGCGGCCGCGCGGGCGGCCTGGCCGGGCGACGTGATCACGGTGCATCAAGGCACCTACCGCGAACGCGTCAACCCGCCCCGGGGCGGCGAGTCGAACGCGAAACGCATCGTCTACCGGGCGGCGCCGGGTGAGCCCGTGGAGATCAAGGGCTCGGAAATCGTCACCGGCTGGTCGAGGGTCCGGGACGCGGTTTGGACAGTCACGCTGCCGAATGCCTTCTTCGGCGAGTTCAATCCGTACCGGGACCGGATTCGGGGCGATTGGTTCAATGGGCGGGGGCGGGAGCACCACACCGGCGCGGTCTACCTGAACGGGGACTGGCTGATCGAAGCGGCGGCGCTCGACGACGTGATGCTGCCGCCGGGAACCCGTCCGGCGTGGCTGGCCCGGAGCGGGCCGCAGTATCTTCTGAATGTGGCCTGGCTGCGGCCGGTCCGCGACGCCGCCGACGCAGGCCGGATTCCGGCCACCCGGGTCGCGGCCAGAAAGGGCACTCAAAACGCTCCCTGCGTCGAAGGCGGCGAATGCCTCGGCTTCATCGAACACGGCCACTGGGTCCGCTATGACGCCGTCGACTTCGGATCGCGCACCGAACAGATCGAGTTTCGCGCGGCGTCGGCCTCGGAAGGCGGTGTCATCGAGATCCGCCTCGACACGCCCGAGGGCGAGCGGCTGGGCTCCTGCGCGGTGCGGAACACGGGCGACTGGCAGGCGTGGGCGTCCTTCACGGCTCCCATCCGGCCGGTGGGCGGCACCCGGGTGTTGTGCCTGGTGTTCCTCCAGCCCAAGACGAACGCGCTCAGCGCACCCTTGTGGTTCGCCCGGGTCGACGGATCGAACACGACCCTCTGGGCCCAGTTCCCGGGCGCGGATCCGAACCGGGAACAGGTCGAAATCAACGTGCGGCGCACGGTGTTCTATCCGGACCGGCCGGGCCGGAACTTCATCACCGTGCGCGGCTTTGCGATGCGGCAGGCGGCGACCCCGTGGGCGCCGCCGACGGCGGAGCAGGTGGGGTTGATCGGCACGCACTGGAGCAAGGGTTGGATCATCGAGGACAACGTGATCAGCCACTCGATCTGCTCCGGCATCGCCCTGGGCAAACACGGCGACGCCCATGACAACACCTCCGCCGACACCGCCGAAGGATACGTCAAAACCATCGAGCGCGCCCACGCCCACGCGATTCCCTGGACCCGGGCCACCATCGGCCACCACATCGTGCGCAACAACACCATCGCCCACTGCGAACAGGCGGGCGTGGTCGGCAGCCTCGGCGCCGCCTTCAGCACCGTCACCGGCAACACCATCCACCACATCCACGTCCGCCGCCTGTTCACCGGCGCGGAAATGGCCGGCATCAAGTTCCACGCGGCCATCGACACCCTCATCCGCAGCAACCACATCCACCATGCCTGCCGCGGGCTCTGGCTGGACTGGATGACCCAGGGCACGCGGGTCTCGGCCAACCTGTTCCACGACAACACCACCGAAGACCTCTTCGTCGAGGTGAACCACGGCCCCTTCGTCGTCGACAACAACCTGTTCCTCTCCGCCACCAGCCTCCTCGACATGTCCGAAGGCGGTGCCTACGCCCATAACCTCTTCGCAGGCAAACTCACCAACCGGCCGGAACCGTCCCGCAACACCCCCTACCACCCCCCCCACAGCACCACCGTCGCCGGACTCATTCGCACCCGGGGCGGAGACAACCGTTTCTACAACAACATCTTCGTGGGCGATGGCGCACCGTGGAGCCCCGCGCGCAAGGGCGACCTGAAAGCCGTGCGCTGGATCAGCAGTTATGGGCTCTGGGGCTACGACGGCCGCGAGCTGCCTCTCCATACCGCCGGCAATGTCTACTGCCACGGCGCCGAGCCGTATGCGCGCGAAACCGCCCCCACCGTCGTTGCCGCCGCCGATCTCCAGCTCGCCCTGGTGCCCGAAAACGGCCGCCTCGTCCTCCACCTCAGCCCCCCTCCCCCATGGGCGCAGGCACCGACCGCCTTCGTCACCACCGCCCTCCTCGGCCACGCCGCCACCCCCGGGCTGCCCTACGAAAACCCCGATGGCTCCCCCCTCAAGGTGGACACCGATTACTTCGGCAAACCCCGCAGCCAAACCCGCCCCACCCCCGGCCCCTTCGAGCATCCCGGCCCGGGCCGGCTCCGTCTCACGGTCCGGGAGCGCTGACGCGCCGCTGCACCGTGGCACCCGATGGCCCCATGAATGATGCGGGCCCGGGGATGCCTTGACCGGAAGGCCCGCCGGACCCCTGTTGAACCATGGCCCGAATAATCTCCGGGGCCCTCCGCGCTGGCATGATTCATGGTATGAGCAACGAGCGTGCCGAAAAGATCTTGAATATTCCGCCCGAGTTGCGCTTACTCCCCCCATGGCACAGGGCCTGTATCTTAAACAACAGATGTCGCTGCAGCAGGTGCTCGCGCCACAATTGCAGCAGTCGCTCGCACTGCTGCAGGCGCCCACCCTCGAACTGAAGGCGCTCGTCGAACAGGAACTCCAGCAGAACCCCGTGCTGGAGGAAGTCCTCGTCGAGGACACCGAGCTGACCGCCAAAAGCAAGGCGGAGGGCGACAACGCCGCAGCCGCCGCCGACCCCGCCGAGCCCCCGCCCGATGTGAGCTTCGATCCGGCCACCGAAAAGCCCAGCTCGGAACCCGTCGACGATTTCCAGGCCGAGTTCGACCGGCTCACCCAGATGGATCAGGAATGGCGCGACCATTTTGCCCAGACCAACATCCCGTTGCGCCAGTCCGAGGAGGAGGAGGAGAAGCGCCAGTTCATGTTCGATTCTCTCGTCACCGGCACGTCGCTTCAGGAAAACCTGATTGAACAGGCGCGGCTCTCGGACCTCACCGAGGCCCAATGGCCCGTGGCCGAGATGATCATCGGCAACATCGACGACTACGGGTATCTCAAGGCGAGCATCGAGGAACTGTCCTTCTCCACCAACATCGCGCCGGACCAGATCCAGGCCGTCCTCCAAGTCATCCAGACCTTCCACCCGCCCGGGGTCGGCGCCCGGGACCTGCGGGAGTGTCTCTTGCTGCAACTCGAACGCATCGGCCACGCCCATACCCTCGAATACCAGATCGTCAGAGATCACATGGAGGCCCTCGGCAAACGGCGCATTCCGGAAATCGGCCGCGGCACCGGCCGCAGCCTCGACGACGTGCAGGACGCCCTCAAGCGCATCGCCCAACTCGAACCGCGTCCGGGAAGGTCGTTTCTGCCCGACAACGACCAATACGTCCTCCCGGAGGTGTTCGTCACCAGGGTCGACGGCGAATTCGCCGTGTCCACCAACAACGACCAGGTGCCCCACCTGCGCATCAGCAACACCTACAAGGATATCATGGCCCAGCCGGACAGCTCCCCGGAGGTGCGCGACTACATCCGCGAAAAAATCCGGGCCGGGAAGTTCCTCATCAAGAGCCTCCAGCAGCGGCAGCAGACCATCCTGAACATCGCCTGGGAAATCGTGAAGCGGCAGCGGGAGTTCATGGAAAAAGGCGTGGCCTTCCTCAAACCCCTCACCATGGTCCAAGTCGCCGAAGTCGTCGGCGTCCACGAAACCACCGTCAGCCGGGCCGTTTCCGGCAAATACATGCAAACCCCGCAGGGCATTTTCGAGATGAAGTATTTTTTCACCTCGGGGATTCAAACCTCCACCGGCTCCGACATGTCCAACACCAGCGTCAAGGACATGATCGCCGAGATGTTCCGCAACGAGAACACCACCAAGCCGCTCTCGGACCAGGAAGTCGTCCGCATGCTTGGCGACAAAGGGATCGTCATCGCCCGCCGCACCGTCGCCAAATACCGGTCCGAACTGAACATCCTCCCGTCCAACCTCCGCAAGGTTTACTGACCCAGGGGATCGCCCCCCACCCGGATCGTCCCCCCCCGTCCGGAATCGGCAGGCCCCGGGGTTACGAACGGCCCCGGCCCAGCACCAACCCCAGCAGCAGCCCGACCCCGAACGCCACCCCCACCGACGCATACGAATAGCGCCGGATCACCCGGTCCGTTCGCACCGCCGCCGCCTTCGCCGTCGCCACGGTCTGCGTCTGCAACTCGTCGCACGTGGCCCGCGCGCGGTCCAGCGCCGCCGCCAGACGCGAGCGCGCTTCCTGGGCCTTGTCGCCCATGTCGCTGGCCGTGGCTTTCAACAAACTCTCCGAATCGTGCGCCAGCGCCCGCAGATCCGCCAGCACGCGTTCCCGGGCGATGCTGCGGTGCGCCTGCTCCAGGTTGGCAAAATGTGTTTCCATGCGTCAGTCCATTCCCGTCGGTCCATCCCGCCGTCGGCAGCCAAACCGGCCGCCCCGTCCCTGCGAGACGTCCCAAGGTACCATGAACTCCGGCCCGGCGGGAGCAAAAAAATCCATCAACTTCGGCGTCTCAGGCGTCGGCGACGCGGCGCCGTGCCGTTGGGGTGCCTGTTCCGTGGGGGGCATCCGGCATGGCCGATGCCACCCACGGCTGCCGTCGTTCGTCGCTGTGGCGACTTGGCTTGACGCGCCCGCGCGGCTTCGGAACCGCGCTCGCCACCCGCAACCGCCGGATGCGCCGCCGCTCCGCAGGGCGGCCCAATTCCCGCTTGCGCCGGCGGTGGGAGCCGGTTATTCCTGGCGTGCATATGAATTACCGGGTGTCCCAGCGCGCCGCCTCCCTCAGCCCCTCCCTGACTCTGGCCATCGATTCGAAAGCCAAACAGATGAGGGCGGAAGGGCTGGACGTGGTCGGTTTTGGGGCCGGGGAGCCCGATTTCGAGACGCCGGCACACATCACGGAGGCTGCCGCGAAAGCCCTGGCGGCGGGATTCACCAAATACACGCCGAGCAGCGGCATCCCGGAGCTGCGGCAGGCGATTGCGGACAAGTTCCGTCGCGAGAACGGGCTGGACTACACGCCGCGCCAGGTCATTGTGTCGTGCGGCGGCAAGCATTCCTGCTATAACACGGTCCTGGCCACGTGCCAGGACGGCGACGAGGTCCTGATCCCCGCGCCCTATTGGCTGAGTTATCCCGAAATGGTGAAGCTGGCCGGCGCCACCCCCGTCGTGATGGAAACCTCCGACCGCAGCGAGTTCAAGGTCACCCCCGACCAACTGCGCGCCGCGATCACCTCCCGGACACGGCTTTTCATTCTCAACTCGCCCAACAACCCTACCGGGTCGGTCTACAGCCCCGACGAAGTCAAGGCGCTCGGAGACGTGTGCGTCGAGCGGGGAGTGCTGATCATGAGCGACGAGATTTACGAACACCTGCTCTACGACGGCGCCATCGCCAAAAGCGTCGCCACCGCCTCGCCGGTGCACCAGGCGCACACGATCATCGTCCACGGCTTCGCGAAGGCATGGAGCATGACCGGCTGGCGGCTGGGGTTCCTCGCCGCCCCCGAGCCGATCGCCAAAGCCATCGACGCCATCCAAAGCCATAGCACCAGCAATCCCACCAGCTTCGCCCAAAAAGGCGCCCTCGCCGCCCTGACCGGGCCGCAAGACCACCTCAAAACGTGGGTCGCCGAGTTCGACCGCCGCCGCCGCTACGCCCACCAGCAGCTCAGTCGCATCCCGGGCATCACGTGCTGCACCCCCCGGGGCGCGTTCTACCTCTTCCCCAACATCAGCCAGACCGGCCTCAAGTCCACCGAGTTCTGCGCCCGGCTGCTCGAGGCCGAGAAGGTGGCCGCCGTGCCCGGCATCGCGTTCGGCGCGGACGACTACGTCCGGATCAGCTACGCCACCAGCATGGACAACCTTGAAAAGGGCCTCGCCCGCATGGACCGGTTCGTCCGTGCGCTGGGCCGCTGACACATGCGCGTGGTCCACGTCCCCCTGGGCGAGCGCAGCTACTCCATCTGGATTGGCCCGGGGCTCCTGCCGCAACTCGGCGCGCGCTGCGCGGCCCTCGGCCTGGGCCGGCGCTGCGCGGTGATCACCGACCGCCGCGTCCTGCCCCTCCATGCCCGCAACGCCCTCCACAGCCTCCAACAATCCGGCTTCGAGCCAGCGCTGATCACCATGCCCGCCGGCGAGCCGGCCAAATGCCTGCCAACCGTCCAGGCCTGCTGCAACCGGCTCGCCCAACACCGGCTCGAACGCCAGTCGTTCATCGTCGCGCTCGGCGGCGGCGTCGTGGGCGACCTGGCGGGTTTCGTCGCCGCCACTTACCTGCGGGGTGTGCCTTTCGTCCAGGTGCCCACCACCCTCCTGGCCCAGGTCGACAGCTCCGTCGGCGGCAAGGTCGGCGTCAACCTCGGCGCCGCCAAAAACCTGGTCGGCGCCTTCCACCAGCCCCGGCTCGTGCTGTGCGACCTCGACACCCTCCGCACCCTCCCCCCACGCGAGTTCCGCGCCGGCCTGGCCGAGGTCATCAAATACGGCATCATCGCCGACGCCCGCCTGTTCCGGCGCCTCGAACGCGACCTGCCCAGGCTGCTGGCGCTGCAGCCGGCCACCCTGGCCGCCGTCGTGGCGCGCTGCTGCGAAATCAAGGCCGGCGTCGTCGCCCGCGACGAAACCGAGACCGGCCTGCGCGCGATCCTGAATTTCGGCCACACCATCGGGCATGCCCTCGAGGCCACCGCCGGTTACGGCGCCTACCTGCATGGCGAGGCCATTGCCATCGGACAGGTCGCCGCCGCTTGGCTGTCCGCCTGGACCCTCGACTTTTCCGTCGCCGACGTCCGGCGCATCACCGCCCTGTTCGAACGGGCCGGCCTGCCCACCGGCGTGCGGCTCAAGCCCACCCAACAACAACAACTCCTCGCCGCCATGCGCCTCGACAAAAAGGTCTCCGGCGGCACCGCCCGGTTCGTCCTCGCCCGCCAACTCGGCGCCGCCGCCCGCGACCAGCGCGTGCCCGACCACCTCGTCCTCAAGGCGCTCCTCACCCAACCCCCAACCCCCCATTAAACCGTGGCCGCCGTCAGCGAAACCATCGTCCGCGAATACTTCGAACTCCACGGGTTCTTCGTGCGACAACAACGCAAATTCATCTCCCGCGCCCGACGCGACCCGGGCGACGACGAAATCGATTTCCTCGTGCTCAACCCGCTGGCTGAACCCCGGCCGGAACCCCTGCCGTTCGTGCTCGCCTCCGCCAACCTGCACGCCGTCGCCCGCGCCCTCGTCGTCGTCAAGGGCTGGCACACCGACACCTTCGGCCCGGGCGTGCTCGCCAACGCGCCGGAGATCTTCCGCGCCCTCGAACCCTCCGTCTTCAAGCAGGCCAGCCGCCTCTTCGGCAGCGACGCCCGCCTGTCCCGACTCCTCGTCATGCCCGCCCTGCCCAGCACCGACGAGGCCCGCCGCCAAAGCATCGAAATGCTCCGCGCCAAAGGCGTCGATGCCGTCATTCCCTTCCGCACCATGCTCGCCGACCTCATCGAACAAATCGACATCAACCGCAATTACCAGAAATCCGACCTGCTCCAAATCATCCGGATCCTCAAGAATTACGAGTTCTTCCGCGGCCCCCAGCTCGAGTTGTTCAGAACCCGCCGCCACCCGCCCAAACAACCGTAACCCGGCGCCCCCACCGCCCCACCCCCCACCCCCTCCCCGCCTCCCACCCCCGCCCGCGCCTGAGCGCCCGCGGGAACGCTGCCCTCCCTTATGAGGCGCGACGCACGGAGGCCGCGCACCGCGCCAACCCTTCGGCCTTGCCCATGGCCGACGACAAATGGCGGGCGTCCAGGCCGCCAGAACCGCCCCGCAGTCCGCAGTCCGCACCCGGTGATGGAGGGGTGTGGACGCTGCCGAATCCGACAAAAAAGCCCTCCCGTTGGGTTCGGGAGGGCTGGGAGGCGTCCGGAGACGCTTAGAACTTGTAGATGACGTTTGCGGCCAGCATGTAGTTGTTGTCCTTGCCGCCGCCGTCCGCGTCGGTGCCGCCAAACGGCTCGCCGCTGCCTCCGGCGTGATCCCAGCGGAATTCCAGCCGGGTCATGACATTTTTCCAGAGGTCGTATTGGAGGGTGGCCGTGGTGGAGAAGATGTTTTTGGCAATGCCCTCCGGCGAATCAAAGGCGGGCGCCAGAGGCTGCGGGCTGCTCATGAGGTCGACGACGCTGTCGGACGCGGAGAAGTATTCGACGCGTGCATGGGCGCTGAGTTTTTCCGTCATCTGGTAGCTCAGGTAACCCGCCAGTGCCCAGGCATGACCGACGGATCCATCGTCATCATGCCAATCGCCATAATCAAAAGCGCCGCCGAGCTGGAAGCCTTCGACCGGTGTGGCCAGCGTGCCCCCCACGTAGTAGTGCGTGGAGTTCAAGCCGGCCTGCCCGCCGGGCAGACCCGCAATGCTGTCATACCCGTTGACAATCGCCGCATACAGCCGGGAGCCCGCCATGAACCCCATGCTGTCGGGGGCGGTCAGGGTCAGGGATCCCATGTAGGTCTTGAAGGTCTCGGATTTGTCAGGCCATGCCCGCTCGTTGATGCACGCGCCCATGGTGTTGGCGACGCCCACGGAGGCTTTGATGACCTTGTTGAACTCGTAGGAGCCAAGCAAGCCGGTGTGGGCCACCGGTTCGATGGTGTATCCCCAAGAGCGGGTCATGTTGGCATTGCTGCCCGCATCGGTGCTCTCATAACCCAAGATGCCGTCGAATACGCCCATTTTGAAGTCCAACCCGTTGCCCACCGGGGTCCGCAGCTCGACATAAGCCTGGCGCACCGCAAAATTGTCGGTGCCGTCCCCGCCCAACGTCGTCCCAATCGCATCCGCGTCGGGTCCGAACATGAGGTCGACCTTGTAACCGGCGGCCCATTGGGTCTCGGTGAAAGGACGCTCGATGGTCAACTTGACCGCGTTCAGGTTGAAGCCGTCCTGTTTGTTGTTGTTGAAGGCATACCGCGGAGCACCATAGTTGCCCGTGCCGAAGTCCCATTGCGCGGACGTGTTCACGTAGCCGCTGATGACCGTTGAATCCAGCGCCGTTTGGACTGGACTCAATTCCTCCTCGGCCAGCGCTGTTGCGGGGAGACTGACCAACCCGACGGCCGCCAGCCCCACAGTCCATTTGTTGACTTTAATCATTAAACAGTTCCTCCTGCGAACGAGTGTTGATATTTCGTTGTCACGCAATTTCCATAGGCAAAATCCAGTCTTGCCCGCACACCAAAACGGTGCCTTGCCGCGATTCATAGGAAAATCCCCCGCCGTTGACAACAAGTTTTTTCATGTTTCACTTGCGAAACTCCTTATTGGCCAATCGTCCTCAACAACCCGCCCCCCGCGCCTCCCACCCCGTCCCACGCCCAACCCCCACCGCCTTCCCAACCCAGGCTCACCGGCCCGGAGCAGGCGCGCGCCGCAACCCCGAGACCTGCCCAATCCGGGGTGTTCCGCAAAATAAGTTCATGAAAAACCAAACGACGACTAGCCGGGGCGCCCATGATTTCATTGAATGATGCCGCTGAGGTTTAGTGGAAGCGATTCGTGAAAGCGCTTGAACAACAGCCGCGAACAGCGGACGCTCCGGGCACACCCGGCGTGGGATGCGCCGCTGCCTGGGACCGGCAGAATCCGGTCGTCTTTGGGCAGCCCCCATGGCACATCAACTGACCACGTGCACCTTCTGCGGCGTCGGCTGCGGCCTTTACCTCGAAACCTCCGGCGGCCGCATCGCAGGCGTCTACCCCAGCATGTCCCATCCCACCAATCAGGGAAAAATCTGCGTGCGCGGTTGGAATGTGCACGAGGTGGCCAGCTCGCCCGACCGCCTCAAACTGCCCCAGCTGCGCCGGAATGGAGGGTTCGAGGAGATCAGTTGGGATGAGGCCTACGCGTTTGTCGGGGCGAAACTCGCCGAGATCCGCGACCGGCACGGGCCGGAGGCGGTGGCATTCCTGAACTCGCCGCGGTGCTCGAACGAGGAGACGTATCTGTTGCAGAAGCTGGCGCGCGCCGTGGTGGGCACGAACAACGTCGACCACGGCACTGGCGTGTATTGCAACAACAGCATCCACGTGCTCCAAACCATGCTCGGCATCCCCGCCACCACCAACGCCATCGGCGAACTCGGCCGAAGCGGGGCGATCGTCGTGGACGGCGTCGATCTCGCCCGCCAGCTCCCCACCATCGGCGGCTGGGTCCTCCGCGCCAAACTCGCCGGCGCCAAGCTCATCGTCGTCGACACCCGCCGCCACCGGCTCGCCGAGTCCGCCGACTGTTTTCTGCAGCTCAAGCCCGGCACCGAAGTGTTCCTCTACGGCGCCATCGCCAAGCTCATCGTCGACTGGGGCCTCACCAACTGGCCCTTCCTGCGCGCCCGATGCCGCGACGCCAACGCGTTTCTGGCCAGCGTCGCCGATTATGACCTGCTGCGTGTCGCCGAGGTCTGCGGCGTGCCGGCCGAGGCCATTGAACAGGCGGCCCTGGCCTATGCCCGGGCCGGGGCGGCGGCCATCCTGTATTCGACGGGCACCGAGGCGCGCGACGTGGAGAGCATCCAGGCGATGGTGAACCTGACGCTCCTGACAGGCAACCTGGGCAAGGAAGGAGCCGGCCTCTACGCGCTGACCGAACAAAACAACCTCCAAGGCGTCTGCGACATGGGCATGCTGCCCGACCGCCTGCCCGGCTACGCGCCCGTGGCCGATGCCCGCGCCCGGGCCCGGCTCGAGGCCGCCTGGGGCTGCCGGCTCCCCGCCCAGCCCGGCTGCAGCGCCCGCAGCGTCCTCGATGACCGGCACGGCGGCCGGATCCGCGCCTTGTGGCTGTGCCGCTACGACCCGATCAACACGGCCGTCTTCGGCGACGCGGCGCGCCGGTTCGAGGAACTCGACCTGGTCGTGGTGCAGCACCTCTTTCAAACCGACACCGCCCGCCACGCCCACCTCATCCTGCCCACCACCGCCTTCGGCGAGGAAACCGTCTCCTTCACCAGCACCGACCGCCGCATCCAGCTGGCCACCCAGGCGATCGACCCGCCCCCGGGACCCAGGCCGGCCTGGCGGCAGCTGGCCCAGCTCGGACGGGCCATGGGCGCCCCGTGGCGCTACGAGACGGCCGCGGACGTCATGGACGAGATCGGCACCGTGGTGCCCTTCTACAGCGGCGCCAACTACGAAAACCTCAGCCGCGAATACGGACGCCAGTGGCCCTGCACCAAAGACCAGCCGCTCGGCACCCGCTTCCTCTTCGCCGCCCCCGATCACAACCGCCCCTTCCTCTTCGCGCCCGTCCGCCGCCCCCCGGACCCCCCACGCCCGCCGGCGGACTATCCCCTGGTGCTCGTGTTCGGGCATTCGCTGTACTACTGGCATCAAAACGTGCTCATCCAGCACAGCGAGACCCTCAAACGCGAATACCGCATGCTCCTGCTCGATTACCCCCAGGGCTTCGTCGAAATCAATACCGACGACGCCCAACGCTTCAAAATCCGCGACGGCGAACGCATCCGGCTGCGGGCGGCGACAGGCTCGGCCGTCGCGGCAGCCCGGGTCACGCCCGAGGTCAAGCCCGGCACCATCTTCGTGCCCTACTTTGTGCGCGAGGTCGAGAAACAGGTCCGGGGCCAGGCCGGCAACGGCTCCCGCTTCGTCAACGTCTGCCTCGAAAAGGTCGTCACATGAAAGCCCGAATCCTCGAGCCCGCCCGCGTGCTGAGCATCGTGGACCGCCTCCGATCCTCGGGCTACGAGGTGATCGCGCCCTTCCTCGGACGCGGGCGCGACACGTTTTTCGAGCCGGTCACCGACGCGAACCGCGACCGCATCCAGATTCACCTGCCCAATCCGTATTACCCGCCCAAGCGGTTCGTCCTGCCCCACATCGAGCGGCTGCTCAGGATCCACCGCCACGACGGCACCTACGACATCGAACCCACCTGCGACCACACCCAACGCGCCATCTTCGGCATCCGGTCCTGCGACGTGGCGGGCGTCTACCACCTCGACCGCTTCTACCTGGGCCGCGAGTTCCGGGACGTCTATTACGAGAAACGCCGCAAGAACCTCTTCCTCGTCAACGTGGTCTGCACCGACCCGGAACGGGACATCGACGACGCGTGTTTTTGCGTGTGCGCTGACACCGGGCCGGCGGCCCGGGACCATTTCGACCTGCAGCTCATGGACCTCGGAGACGAGTTCATGGTGGTCGCGGGCTCGGCGGCGGGGGAGGCGTTTATCGACGACCCGATGTTCCGCAAGGCCACGCCGGCACACCTCGAGAAGCGCCGCCAGATCCTCACCGAGGTGCGCAAACAGTTCAAAACCACCACCAGTTGGTTCCCCGCCACGGTCCGCTATGTCTCCCAAGACAGCATCCTCGAGAAAACCTGGGAGGCCATCGGCAACCGCTGCCTCGAGTGCGGCGGCTGCACCTACGTGTGCCCCGCCTGCACCTGCTTCACCGTCACCGACCGCCACACCGGCCCCGACGACATCGAACGGGTCCGCATGTGGGACGCGTGCGCCCTGGGCGGGTTCACCCGCATGGCCGGCGGACACAACCCGCGCCGGGCCGTCCATGACCGCCGCAACCGCCGGTTCTTCCGCAAGCTGGCCCATTACTTCATCCAACGCGAACTCTCCATGGCCTGCATGGGCTGCGGCCGCTGCGTCGCCGTCTGCCACGGCGACATCGGCATGCCAAGCGTCGTCGAAATGATCCGCCGCGCCACCGCCCCCGTGGAGAAACTGCCGCCCGCGGCACAAACGCCATGAGCGCCGCCTCCGACAACGTCTACCTCCCGAAACTCGCCGTCCTCGACCGCGTCGTGGACGAGATCGCCGAGGTCAAGACCTTCTACTGGCACTTCGAAAACCCGGACGAGCAGAAAGCCTTCCGCCGGTTCCGACCCGGCCAGTTCGCCCAGGTCTCCCTCTTCGGCGCCGGCGAGTTCCCCGCCTCCCTCCCGCCCAGCCCCACCGAACACGACACCTTCTTCACCGTGCGCAACGTCGGCAGCTGCACCGCCGCCCTCCACCAGCTCCAGCCCGGCGAGCGCTTCGCCGTCCGCGGCCCCTACGGCAACGGCTTCCCCATGAACCAATACGCCGGCAAAAACCTCGTGTTCGTCGCCGGCGGCATCGGCCTCATCCCGCTCCGCTCCTGCATCGTTTACGCCCTCGCCCACCGCGACCAGTTCGCCAGCCTCCAGGTCTTCTACGGCGCCCGCACCCCGCGCGAACTCATGTACCGCGACACCCTCCGCCAGTGGGAACAATCCGCCGGCGTCGAATGCCACCTCACCGTCGATCGCGCCGGCCCCGACTGGTCCGGCCACGTCGGCGTCGTCGGCAGCCTCTTCGAGCGCCCGGGCGTCCAACTGCCCGTCGCCAACACCATCGCCTTCGTGTGCGGCCCCCCCGTCATGTTCCGGTTCGTCATCAAAGACCTCCTCGCCATGGGCCTCCCCGAAGCCTGCATCGTCTCCACCCTCGAACGCTACATGAAATGCGGCGTCGGCAAATGCGGCCATTGCTGCATCGGCGTCGCCTACGTCTGCGTCGACGGCCCCGTGTTCACCTACGAGCAAATCAAAAAACTCGGCGAAGACATCTGATCCGATGACCCACCTCCGCCCCCACCTCCAGGCCGCCCTCCAGGGCCGCGTCTGCCTCGTCGGCGTCGGCAACCCCGACCGCGGCGACGACAGCCTGGGCCTCCGCCTCGCCGAGCGGCTCCGCGCCCCCTCGTGGAACGTCCTCCTCGCCGGCACCACCCCCGAACGGCACCTCGCGTCGCTGGCCGCCGCCGCCTTCGACCACGTCGTGTTCCTCGATGCCGTCGACTTCGGCGGCCCACCCGGCTCGGTCGTGCTCCTGGATGCGGACCAGATCCAAACACGCCGCCCGCAGGTCTCCACGCACAAGCTCTCCCTGGGACTCCTGGCCCGCTGCATCGAAACCAACGGCACCACGCGGGCCTGGCTGCTCGGCGTCCAACCCGCAGCCTGCCGGTGGGGACACCCCCTGAGCCCGCCGGCGCAGTCCGCCGTCGATAGCCTCGCAACCCTGCTCAACCACATCGCCGCCTCCGCCCCGGAGGCCGGCCCGGACCCTGGGCGGAACCCCGCGGGAACACCCCGCCGCACGCACGAGATGGCTGGCTTATGCTGACGCTGACTCCCGAACAATCGGTCGTTGCCGCCATCGCCCTCTGCCTGGCCGGAGCGCCGGCCACATGGCTGGTCTCCCGTCACCGCGCCGCCGCCGGCGGACTGGCCCTGGCATTCACCGCGGCGACCGCGGTGCTGGTCCTGGAAGCCGTGGGGAAGGTGCTCGGAGGCGGCGCCGGCCAACCGGCGGAGTTCCTGCGGTTGCCGGCGCTGGGGTTTGCGCTGCGCATTCACGTCGACGGCCTGAGCGCCTGGTTCCTCCTCCTGGCGGCGGCCATCGCCGTGCCCGCCATGGCGTATTCCATCCCCTACATGCGCCATTACCCCAACTACAGCGTCGCCCGCTATTACCCCTTCTTCCTGCTGTTCCTCGCAGCCATGTACGGCCTCGTCACCACCACCGACATGATGTGGTTCTTCTTCATCTTCTGGCAAATGATGACCCTCGCCGGCTATGGCCTCATCCGGTTCGAAAACCGCGTCCCGGCCAACCTGCGCGCCGCGTGGAAGTTTCTCGTCATGATGCAGATCGCCTGCGCCCTGACCATGGGCGGCGCGGAACTGCTCGCGGCAACCGGCGCCGCCGCCGGCGGCAACGCGCTCAAATACGATTTCAATGCCGTCAGCTCCCACGTGCCCGCCCTCCTCCAGTCCCGCCCACACCTCGCCGCCGCCGCCTTCGGATTGTTCCTCGCCGGCTTCGGCATCAAGCTGGGCATGTGGCCGTTCGGACAGGTCTGGCTGCCGGACGCGCACCCGGCGGCGCCCTCGCCGGTCAGCGCCATGCTGTCGGGGGTGATGATCAAGACCGGCGTCTACGGCATCATGCGCTATTTCCTCTGGCTGGTGCCCTCCGACGCCCTCGCCGCCTACCCCATGCGCGCCTGGGGAGCGGTCATCGCCGGGCTGGGCACGGTGACGCTGCTCGCGGGAACCCTGCAGGCGCTGCGCCAGGAACAAACCAAGCGGTTGCTGGCCTTCCACAGCATCGGACAGGTGGGCTACATCCTGCTCGGAATCGGCGCCTGCCTGGCCCTGCTCCCCGCGCCGACGCCCTTCGGCACCGCGCTGGCCACCCTGGCGTTCCTCGGCGCCCTGTTCCATACCCTCAACCACGGGCTCTTCAAAAGCCTCCTGTTCCTCAACGCCGGCTCCATGCTCTGGGCCAGCGGCACCCAGGACCTGAACAAACTCGGCGGCCTCATGCGCTTCATGCCCCTCACCGCCGCCACCACCCTCGTCGCCTCCTTCTCCATCTCCGGCGTACCCCTCTTCAACGGGTTCGCCAGCAAATGGAGCCTCTACGTCGCCACCCTCCAGGCCGGAGACGCCGCCCCCTACCTCGTCTTCTGCGGCGTCGCCGCCATCCTCACCAGCGTGCTCACTCTCGCCTCGTTCATCAAATTCTCCGGCGCCACCCTCTTCACCCGCACCAGCCCGCTCGTCCTCCAACAGGCCCGCCACCCACAACACGCACCCCGCCCCGACCACACCCCGCAAGCCGCAACGCGCCACGAGACCGGCCGGCCCGGCCGGCTCTCGCTCGAGGTGCCCTGGACCATGCAGTGGCCGCAGGCCGTCCTGGCCGGCGCATGCGTCCTGCTCGGCGTGGCGCCCGCGCTGGGATTCGACGCCATGCACCGCGTGCTGGCCGCCAGCCACACCGGCGCCGGAACCCTCCTGGCCCAAACCGCGCCGGTCCAGGCCGGCATCGCCAAAGGCCTCAACGCCTTGAACGGCGCGGCCTGGTTCGTGCCCGCCGCTTTGCTGCCCACCCTCGCCCTGCTCCTCCTCGCAGCGTATGCCCTCTCCCGACTCGGCGGATCCGCCCGCCGAACGGATGAGAGCTGGTATTGCGGCTACGCCCGCGAAGCCGATCGCCACCGCTACGCCGCACACGGGTTCTACGGCGAAATCAAACGCTACGTCCGCTGGATCGGCGGCAGCCCCGACGCCAACCCCCACCCGCGCCCCCCACCAGCCCGCACCCGCCCGCCCGACGCCGGCGCCGCAGCCAACCTCGAGCCATGAACCCTTTCCCCATGTCCCCCGAACACGCGGTCCTGGGCGCAATGCTCGCGTGCGCCGCCGGCGCACTGCTCACCCTCGCCTGCCGCCGCCGCCCGGCCCTCGGCGGCTGGACGGCCTTCGCGGCCGCCGCGGCGTCCAGCCTGCTCGCGCTGGGCGGCGCCGCCCGCGTGCTGGCCGCCGGACCGGGTCCTGCGTTGACGGTGCTGGGGGCGCGGCCGTTGGAGTTCGGCCTGCGGCTCCATGTGGACGGCTTGAGCGCGATTTTCCTGGGCGTGATTGCCGCCGTAACGCTGCCGGCGGCGCTCTATTCGATCGACTTCATGCGCCGCCGCCACCACCCAGGCACGGGCCACTATTACCCGCCGCTGCTGCTCTTCATCGCCGCCATGTACGGCATCGTCAGCACCACCGACATGATGTGGTTCTTCTTCATCTTCTGGCAGCTGATGACCCTCGCCGGCTTCGTCCTCATCCGCTTCGAGCGCGACCGGCCCGGCACCGCCCGCGCCGCCAACCGCTACCTGCTGATGATGCAGTTGGCCTGCGCCCTCACCATGATCGGCGCCGGCCTCCTCGCCCGCACCGGCGTCACCACCGGCGCCGGCGAGACCCTCATGCGATACGACTTCGACGCCGTCACCCGTCACCTGCCCGCCCAGCTCAGGTTCCATCCCCTCGGGGCCGCCACCGCATTCGCCCTGTTCCTCGCCGGATTCGGCATCAAGCTCGGCATGTGGCCCTTCGGCCAGTTCTGGCTGCCCGACGCCCACCCCGCCGCCCCGTCGCCCGTCAGCGCCCTGCTCTCCGGCGTGATGATCAAGACCGGGGTCTACGGGCTGATGCGCTGTTTTCTGTGGCTGGTGCCTGCGGAGGCGCAGGCGGACTATCCCGCGGCGGGCTGGGGCGCGCTGATGGTGCTGCTCGGAACCATCACCCTCGCGGTGGGCACGGTGCAGGCCCTCCAACAGAACCACACCAAGCGCCTCCTCGCCTTCTCGAGCATCGGCCAGGCCGGCTATATCCTCCTCGGATTGGGCGTCTGCCTGACCCTGGTGGGCTCCGCCGACCCGGCCATCCGTGCGCTGGCCGTGGCGGGATTCTGCGGCGCCCTGTTCCACGTGATCAACCACAGCTTGTTCAAAAGCCTGCTCTTCCTCAACGCCGGCTCCGTGCTCCACGCCACAGGCACCCAGGACATGAACCAACTCGGCGGCCTCCTGCGCTTCATGCCCGCCACCGCCCTGTCCGCCCTCGTCGCCTCCGCCGCCATCGCCGGCGTGCCCCTCTCCAGCGGCTTCGCCAGCAAATGGAGCATCTTCCTCGGAGCCATCCAGGGCCACCCCGCCGCCTGGTGGCTGCCCCTCGCCGCCACCATCGCCATCCTCACCAGCGCCGTCACCCTCGCCCTCATGACGAAATTCTACGGCGCCGTCTTCCTCACCCGCGCCAGCAGCCTCGTCCTTAACCGGGCCGCCCAAACCCGCCAGCCCGGCCTCGATGTCCCCACAACCATGAAACTCGCCCAGGCCGCCCTGGCCACCCTCTGCCTCGGCTTCGGCCTCCTGCCCGCCGCCGGGTTCGGCCTCGTCGACCGCGCCCTGCAGGCCAGCCGACAGGGACTCGGCACCGTCCTCGCAGACGCCGCCCCGGTGACGGCTGGCGCGTGGACGGGCGTGGGGGGCGCGGCCGGCCAGGCGGTGTATGCGCCATTGCTGGTCCTGCTCGTGCTCGGCCTGGCCTTCGCGTTCGCCCGCCTGCTGGCCCGGGCGGGAGGCGCGCCCCGCCGCGCCGCGGCGCCCTGGCTGTGCGGTTACGCCACCGCCCACGAGATGAACCGCTACCGCGCCTCCCATTTTTACGCGGACATTCAACGCCACCTGGAGTGGGCGGGAGGCCGTCTCGCGCCGCCGCCTGCCCCCGAACCGGCAACGCCTCCGCCCACGCCGGCCCAACCCGAACTGCTCCCATGGTCGCTCGAGAAAGACTCACCCAGTTGAAACAGCGGTTCGGTCCCGCCATCCAGCGCGCCGACCTGCCCGCCGAAGACCGCCTCTTCGTCTTCGTGGACGCCGACGCGGTCCGGGACGTTTGCCGCCATGTGTTTCGCGAGTTGGACGCGCGGTATGTGATCACCGTCGGCGCCGATGACCGGCCGTATTCCGGCACGTACCTGGTGGCGCACAACTTCGCCTTCGACCGGGACCATGTGCTGGTCAGCGTCCTCACCCATGTCCCCCCCGAACAACCGGCGCTGGACAGCATCTCGGACGTGGTGCCGGCTGCAAACTGGGCGGAGCGGGAGATGCGCGACCTGGTGGGCATCGAGCCGGTGGGCCACAGTTATCCCAAGCGGCTGGTGCTGCCGGATGCCTGGCCCGAAGGCGTCCACCCCCTGCGCAAGGATTTCGCCATGAACCAGGTGCCCGAGGGACTGGACGACACACGCGAGTTTGCGTTCGACGAGCCGCCGCCGGGCTGCACCGTGGTGCCGTTCGGGCCGTTTCATCCCACGCTCGACGAGCCGGCGCATTTCCGGCTCTACCTCGAAGGCGAGAGGGTCCGGGGCTGCGAATACCGCGGCTTCATGGCGCACCGCGGCATCGAGAAGCTGGCCGAAAGCGTCATGACCTACAACGATATCCCCATGCTCGCCGAGCGGATCTGCGGCATCTGCGGGTGCGTCCACAATGTTGCTTACGCCCAGGCGGTCGAAAGCGCCGCCGCCCTCCGCACCCCCCCCCGCGCCGAATACATCCGGACCATCCTGCTGGAAATCGAACGCCTGCACAGCCACCTCCTGTGGACCGGGCTGGCCTGCCATATCGTCGGCTTCGACACCCTCTTCATGCAGTGCTTCCGCATCCGCGAGCCCGTCATGTGGATCGCGGAAAAAATCAGCGGCAACCGCAAAACCTACGCCCTGTGCCTCATCGGCGGCGTCCGCTGGGACATCACCCCCGCCCTCAAAACCGAACTGCTCGGCGTCGTCGACACCCTCGACCGCGAATGGCGCCCGGTCGTCGCCGCCGTGTCCAGGGACAAGAACATCCAGAAACGCACCCGGGGCGTGGGCGTGGCTGACAAAACCCTGGTCAAAAACGCCGGCCTCGTCGGCCCCGTCGCCCGCGCCTCCGGCGTGGCCATCGATTGCCGCCGTGACCACCCCTACGCCGCCTACGACCGCCTCCAGTTCGACGTCGTCACCGCCGACGACGCCGATGTCTGGTCCCGACTCATGGTGCGCATGCACGAGGTCTTCGAAGCCACCCGCATCATCCGCCAATGCCTCGACCGGATGGAGCCCGGCCCCCTCCAGCTGCCCATCCACGACGAACTGCCCGCCGGACGCATGGGCCTGTCCTCCGTCGAAGCCCCCCGCGGCGAAAGCCATCACTTCGTCATCACCGGCGAAAACAACCGCCCGCGCCGATGGCGCGTGCGCGCCCCCACCTACCAGAACCTCCAGGGCATCCCCGCCATGATCAAGGACCAGCAACTCGCCGACATGACCATCTCCCTCGGCAGCATCGACCCGTGCTTCTCCTGCACCGACCGGCTCGAAACCGTCGACCTGCGCACCGGCGCCGCCCGCGTCTGGACCGAAGCCGAACTGAAACAGCTGGCCCGGCACACCTCATGACCCTCCCCCCGCTGATCCCCCTCGCCGGCGCCGCCGCAAACATCGCAGTCGTCCTGCTCGCCGCCCCCCTGTTCGAGGGCCTCCTGCGCAAACTCACCGCGCGCATCCAATCCCGGCAGGGGCCGCCCCTGCTGCAACCCTATTTCGACCTGCTGAAATTGCTCGGCAAGGAGGACATCGAATCCGGCGAAACGCCCCGCATGCAACGTTTCGCCGTCTACCTGGCCCTGGCGACCGTCCTGACGGTCGCCTGCCTGGTTCCGATGGGGTTCCCCGCGCCGCTCGACGCCGTCGGCGACGCCATCCTGCTCATCTACCTGCTGACCCTTGCCGGCATCTGCACCCTGCTCGCCGGCCTCGCCGCCGGATCCACCTTCTCCGTCCTGGGCATCAGCCGCGAAATGATGTCCATGATGCTCCTCGAACCGCTCCTCGCCGTCGCCCTCGTCACCGGCGCCGTCCATACCCGCTCCTTCCGGCTCGACACTCTCCTGAACGGGTCCGTCTACGCCTCCGGCGGCGTGCCGTGGTCGGGCTTGATCCTGCTGGGCGTCCTGCTGCTCTCCTTCCAGGGGTTCGTCCAACGCGTGCCCTTCGACATCGCCGAGGCCGAAACCGAACTCATGGAGGGGCCGCTCATGGAATACTCGGGGCCGAAGCTGGCGCTGTTCAAATACGCCCAGATGTCCAAGCTCGTCGTCTATAGCAGCCTGGCCGTCGGCCTCTTCATCCCGTGGGGCTCGGAACTCGGCTTCCCCTGGGCATGGCTCCTGTTCTGGGGCAAGGTGCTCGCCTTCGTCCTGCTCGTCACCCTCGTCGCCGCCACCCACGCCCGCTACCGCATCGACCAGGCCATCCGCTACTTCGCCACCCTCCTCGCCGCCGCCCTCGGTGCCCTCCTCCTCGCCAGTTGCGGACTCTAGGATCCCCCAAACGCCATATGCCGAAATCCGAAACAAATCCGAAGCTCAAATCCCCACGGCCGACGACGATCCCCTCTGGTTGCCTGGAAGCCTCAGGCTGCAAAGCCGCGCCAGACTTCGGATTTCGGATTTTCCCCCGGTTATGTCTGTCTTAAGCAAACTGAAAGAAGCCCTCGTCTGCCTGAGGGCAGGCCGCGTCACCCTCCCCTACCCGGCCCAGCCGCGCCCGGTGCCGCCCCGGTTCCGCGGCCGCCCCATCTTCGACGCCGCCAAGTGCATCGGCTGCGCCGGATGCGCCAACAACTGCCCCGCCCGCGAGATCCTCGTGTTCGATGTCTGCCAGGAGATCCGGATCCTGAAATACCTGGGACGGCGATGCACCTATTGCGGACGGTGCGCGGACGTGTGCCCGGAGAAGGCCATCACCATGAGTCACGAGTTCGAGAACGCCACCAACCAGATCGGGGACATCCAGCAAACCCTCGAGCTGTTCATGAGCACGTGCCAGCGCTGCGGACGCTGCTTCAAGGAGCCGTCCCCCCTCGAACAGCTCAAGCTCAAAGGCTACCGCTTCGACGACCTCGCCCACGACCGCTGGGTCTTCCGCTCCCAAGCCTACCTGACCCGGGAGACCGCAGCCGACGATGTGAACATCGACCTGGACTGAAACGCGAGCCTCGCGGGGCCCGCGGGAAAAAACCATGCTCAAAAACCTTTGCCGGAAAATGTTCGGGCGGTCGCTGTGGGTCTACCACGCCAACAGCGGCGGCTGCAACGGCTGCGACATCGAAGTGCTCAACGTGCTCACCCCCTACTACGACGCCGAACGGTTCGGCATCCGGCTCGTGGGCTCGCCGCGGCACGCCGACGTCATGCTCTGCCAGGGCCCCGCCATGCGCCCCACCGCCCAAGCCCTCCGACGCGCCTACGACGCCATGCCCGCCCCCAAACTCGTGTTCGCCATCGGCTCCTGCGCCTGCGGCGGCGGCGTCTGGCACGACACCTATAACGTTCTCGGCCCCGTCGAAAAGATCGTTCCTGTTGATTTCTACATCCCAGGCTGCCCGCCCCGTCCCGAAGCGATCCTCTACGGCGTGGCGGTTGCCCTGGGCCTGGCCGACAAGAAAACCGCGCCGGTGACCTTCAAACAAGCCGAACTGCCCATCCCCCGCTACCACCCCGGCGACCTGCGCCGCGAAGGCGACATGATCGTCTACACCAAAGTCGAAACCTGGATGCGCCAACCCCGCGGCTGACGCCCGCCCGCGTTCGCGTTGGCGTCCGCGTCCGCGCGTGCCGCGTGCGGCGTGCCGTCGCCGCACGCGCCCCTGATAAAGCTTGCGCAGGGGACGCGCCGCCGCTACAGGTGACGCCACGCATGATGCCCGCGCCCACAGCCAGCCGGAACCGCAGTCTGGTGTTCGCCTTCGTCATGGTGGCCACCCTGTTTTTCATATGGGGGTTCTGCCACGCGATGCTGGATGTGCTGAACAAGCATTTTCAAAACATCCTCCACGTGAGCAAGACGCAGTCGGGGTTCATCCAGACCTCGGTCTTCGGCGCGTATTTCCTGCTGGCGTTGCCCTCCGCCCTGCTGATCCGCCGGATCGGCTACCAGAAGGGCATCCTGCTGGGACTCGTGGTCGTGGCCTTCGGCGCATTCCTGTTCGTGCCCGCCGGTCTCTGGTTCAAAACGTTCTGGTCCTTCCTCTTCGCCCTCTTCGTCCTGTCCAGCGGCCTGGCCTGCATCGAAACCGCCGCCAACCCCTACGTCACCGTCCTCGGCCCCAAGGACGGTGCCGCCGCGCGGCTCTCGGTCGCCCAAGCGTTCAACTCCCTGGCCTACATCATCGCCCCCACCGTCGGCGGCCTCCTGCTCTTCGGCAAACGCCACGAGGCCGGTGACGCGGTCGACTTCGGCGGGCTCCTCATCCCCTACGTGGCGCTGGGCTGCGTCGTGCTCGTCGTGTTCGGCGTGTTCTGGTGCATCCGGCTCCCGAACATCGACGACGCCGCTCCCGGCTCCGAATCGGCGGCCCCGGACGCCTCGGTTCACCGGGCCCCGTTGGTCCGACAACCGCATTTCCTGTGGGGCATCGCCACCCAGTTCCTCTACATCGCCGCCCAAGTCGGCGTCAACGCGTTCGCCGTCAATTACATCCTCGAAAACGCCATCGTCCGCGATGCCTCCGGCCAGACCGCCACCGATCCCCTGTTCGCCTGGTACGGCACCCTCACCGGAGCGGTCACCCCCGAGGAGACGGCGGCTTACGTCATCACCATCGCGATGATTCTGTATGCCACCGGCCGGTTCACCGGAGCCGCCGTCACCAAGACCATCCGCCCCCCCCTGCTGCTCTCCCTGTGCGGCATCGCCAACTGCCTCATCATCCTGGTCGTCATGGCCGACCTCAAACACCTCTCCTGGAAGGTGCTCCCCTTCTGCTGGCTGTTCATGTCCATCATGTTCCCCTTCATCTTCGCCATGAGCCTCCGCAACCTCGGCCCGAAAACCAAACTCGCCGCCTCCTTCCAGATCATGTCCATCGTCGGCGGCGCCATCGCCCCGCCCCTCATGGGATGGCTCGCCGACCAATACCACAACATGGCCGTCTGCTTCGTCCTGCCCCTCGTCGGCTTCGTCGCCCCCACCCTCTACGGCTTCGCTTACCCGCAGCTCCTCGAGAAATCCCGCCTCGCCCCGCCCGCGCCCCCGGAACACGCCCATAGAGCTTTGCCATGATTGCGACCCTAGCCCGATCGAAACGGCTGGCCCAGCAGCCGCCCGTTTCCCGAAATGCCGGCGACAAGCGCTACAGGATTCTGGAGACGCAGATGAAACGTCACCAGTTCAAGCAGGACGCGCTGATCGAAGTGCTCCACAAGGCCCAGGAACTGTTCGGCTTTCTCGACAACGACCTGATGACCTTCGTCGCCCAGCAGCTCAAACTGCCCCCGAGCCGCGTGTTCGGCGTCGCCACCTTCTACCACTTCTTCAACCTCAAACCCAAAGGCGCTCACTCGTGCGTCGTCTGCATGGGCACCGCCTGCTACGTCAAGGGCGCCGACAAGGTGGTCGCCGCCCTCGAGCGCTACGCCGGGATCCGAGCCGGCGACACCACCCCCGACGGCAAATTCTCCCTCGCCACCGCCCGCTGCATCGGCGCCTGCGGCATCGCCCCGGCCGTCGTCTACGACGGCGTCGTCACCGCCCGCCAAACCCCGGAAACATCCCTCGCCATGGTGAAAGGATGGCTCGAACATGGTTCTTGAAGATCTCCTCCGCATCAAGCAGACCGAGCTGGCCCGCCGGAAAAAGTTCACCCTGCGCTGCTGCGCCGCCGCCGGCTGCGTCTCCGCCCAGTCCCTGTCCGTCCACGACGCCCTGGTCAGGGCCGTGCACGAGGCGGGTCTCGACGAGGACGTCGAAGTGCGCCGCGTGGGCTGCCTGAGGCTCTGTTGCGAAGGGCCGCTCGTCGTTGTCGAGCCGCAAAACATCCTCTACCAGCAGGTCAAAGCCGCCGACGCCCCCGCCATCGTCGCCGCACTCAAGGGCGGCCCCTGCAACGTCACCCGGGGCGACCTGAACTCGCCCTTCTTCCGCCACCAGAAAGCCGTCGTGCTCGAACACTCCGGCGTCGTCGACCCCGACCGCATCGAGTCCTACATCGCCGCCGACGGCTACCTCGCCATGCGCAACGTGCTGCGCGACATGACCCCCGCCGACGTCATCGGCGTCATCACCAAAAGCGGCCTGCGCGGACGCGGCGGCGCCGGCTACCCCACCGGCCTCAAATGGGCCACCGTCGCCAAAACCCCCAGCACCCGGAAATTCGTCATCTGCAACGCCGACGAAGGTGACCCCGGCGCGTTCATGGACCGCAGCGTGCTCGAAAGCGACCCGCACCGCGTCATCGAAGGCATGATCATCGCCGGCTACGCCGTCGGCGCCGAACAGGGCTTCATCTACGTCCGCGCCGAATACCCCCTCGCCATCGAGCGCCTCCAAACCGCCATCCGCCAAGCCAAACAACTCGGCCTCCTCGGCAGCGGCGTCTTCGAGTCCCCCCTCAATTTCAACATCGATATCCGCATCGGCGCCGGCGCATTCGTCTGCGGCGAGGAAACCGCCCTCATGGCCTCCATCGAAGGCCGCCGCGGACTGCCCCGGCCCCGCCCCCCCTTCCCCGCCGAACGCGGCCTGTTCAACCAGCCGACCCTGATCAACAACGTCGAAACGCTCGCCAACGTGCCGCCCATCATCCTCAAGGGAGCCGACTGGTTTGCCGGGATCGGCACCGGGAAAAGCACGGGCACCAAGGTCTTCGCGCTCGCCGGCAAAATCAACCGCACCGGCCTCATCGAAGTGCCCATGGGCACCCCCCTGCGCAACATCGTCGAAGACATGGGCGGCGGCGCCCCCGAAGGCAACGCCATCAAAGCCGTCCAAACCGGCGGCCCCTCCGGCGGCTGCATCCCCGCGTCGGCCCTCGACACCCCCGTCGATTACGAGTCCCTCACCCGGCTCGGCTCCATCATGGGCTCCGGCGGCATGATCGTCATGGACCAGTCCACCCACATGGTCGATGTCGCCCGCTTCTTCATGGAATTCTGCATGGACGAATCCTGCGGCCGGTGCGTCCCGTGCCGCGCCGGCACCGTCCAAATGCACGAGCTGCTCAAGAAAATCCTCGGGCGCCGCGCCACCGCCACCGACCTCCAGCAGCTCGAAGACCTCTGCGACCTGGTCAAACACACCAGCCTCTGCGGCCTCGGCCAGACCGCCCCCAACCCCGTCCTCAGCACCCTGCGGTTCTTCCGCCAGGAATACCTCGACCTCCTGGCCCCCAACCCCGCTGCCCCGGACGCCCCCGCCCCGGCCCCCCAGGCGCCCCCCGCCCCGGCGGCTGGCGCCTGAACCCCCACCACGAACGCAACCCTTATGGCGGCAAAAACCCTCACCATCGACGGCCAGATGATCAGCGCCGAGGAGAACCAGACCGTGCTCCAGGCCGCGCGCGACCATGACATCCCCATCCCCACCCTCTGCCACCTCGAAGGCGTGGCGGACGTCGGCGCCTGCCGCCTCTGCCTCGTCGAAATCGCCGGCACACCCAAACTGCTGCCCGCCTGCGTCACCAGGGTCGCCGAGGGCATGGTCGTGACCACCAACTCGGAGCGGCTCCGGAACTACCGCCGCATGATCCTCGAACTCCTCTTCGCCGAACGCAACCACCCCTGCGCCGTCTGCGTCTCCAACGGCCACTGCGAACTGCAAGCCCTGGCCATGAACCACGGCATGGACCACGTCCGGTTCGAATACCGCCACCCCCGGCTCGAACTCGACCTCTCACACCGCCTGTTCGGCATGGACCACAACCGCTGCATCCTCTGCTCCCGCTGCGTGCGCGTCTGCTGGACCATCGAAGGCGCCGGCACCAAAAGCGTTGCCGGCCGCGGCGCCGCCTCGCGCATCGTGACCGATCTCAACCAGCCCTGGGGCGAATCCACCACCTGCACCGCCTGCGGCAAGTGCGTCCAGTCCTGCCCCACCGGCGCCCTCTTCTACAAGGGCGCCACCGTCGGCGAAATGCAGCGCGACCGCGACAAGCTCGAATACATCGTCACCGCCCGGGAGAAACAACAATGGATCGTCTAAAACTCGCCACCGTCTGGCTCGGCGGCTGTTCGGGCTGCCACATGTCCTTCCTCGACCTCGACGAGTGGCTCATCGAACTGCACCGCCGAGCCGACCTCGTCTACAGCCCCCTCGTCGACACCAAGACATACCCCGACCACGTCGACGTCGTCCTCGTCGAAGGCGCCCTCTGTAATACCGACCACCTCGACATGATCCGCATCATCCGGAACCGCACCCGCATCCTCGTCGCGTTCGGCGATTGCGCCGTCACCGGCAACGTCACCGCCCTCCGCAACCCCCTCGGATCGGCCGAGTCCGTCCTCCAATGCGCCTACCTCGACAACGCCGACCTCCTCGCCCAGGTGCCGTCCGAACCCGGCATCGTGCCGCCCCTGCTGGATCGCGTCCTGCCGGTCCACGCGGTCGTGCCCGTCGAATACTACCTCCCCGGCTGCCCCCCTCCCGCCGACCGGATCCGGGCGCTGCTGGCCCGGCTGCTGGACGGCCAAACCCCCCAGCTGACCGCCAGCCAGATCAAGTTCGGTTAATGCCCACGCCTATGGCTCGAAGAATCCTCATCGACCCCGTCACCCGCATCGAAGGCCACGCCAAAATCACCATCCACCTCGACGACACCGGCAACGTCTCCGATGCCCGATTCCACGTCGTCGAATTCCGCGGCTTCGAAAAATTCTGCGAAGGCCGCCCCATGTGGGAAATGCCCAGCATCACCCCCCGCATCTGCGGCATCTGCCCCGTCAGCCACCTGCTCGCCTCCGCCAAGGCCTGCGACGCCATCCTCGCCGTCCGCATCCCCGCCGCCGCCGAACAGCTGCGCCGCCTGATGAACCTCGCCCAAATCGTCCAGTCCCATGCCCTCAGCTTCTTCCACCTCAGCGCCCCCGACTTCCTCCTGGGCTGGGATACACCCCCCGCCACCCGCAACCTCTTCGGCCTGCTCCAAACCCACCCCGACCTCGCCCGCAGCGGCATTCGCCTCAGACAGTTCGGCCAGGAAATCATCGGGTGGCTCGGCGGACGCAAAATTCACCCGGCCTGGGCCGTGCCCGGCGGCGTCCGCGAACCGCTCCCCGAGGAGGGCCGGCGCCACATCCTCCAGAACCTCCCCGAGGCGCTCGACACCACCCGCCAGGCCATCACCCTCTTCCGCGACGCGCTCCGCACCCATGAGCGCGAAATGCAGGTCTTCGGCAAGTTCCCCTCCTTGTTCCTCGGCCTGGCCAACGACAGCGGCGCCTGGGAACATTACGACGGGTTCCTGCGGGTCGTGGACGCGGGCGGCAATGTGATCGCCGACCGCATCCGGGTCGATCGCTACCGCGATGTCATCGCCGAAGCCGTGCAGCCCGATTCCTACCTCAAATCGCCGTACTACCGGCCCATGGGGTTCCCCCAAGGCATCTACCGCGTCGGCCCCCTCGCGCGGCTCAATCTCTGCAAAACCATGGGCACCCCCCTCGCCACCCAGGAACTCGAACGCTTCCGCGATTACGGCCCCGGCACTGTCACCTCCTCCTTCCTCTACCATTACGCCCGCCTCATCGAAATCCTCGCCTGCCTCGAGCATATCCAAACCATGATCCCACACCCCGATCTGCTCTCCCACCACCTCCGCGCCGACGCCGGCATCAACAAGCTCGAAGGCGTCGGCGCCAGCGAGGCGCCCCGCGGCACCCTCTTCCACCACTATCACGTGGATCAAAACGGCCTCATCCAAAAGGTGAACCTGATCATCGCCACCGGCCAGAATAACCTCGCCATGAACCGGACCGTCGCCCAAATCGCCCGCCATTACATCCAGGGCAACACCATCCCCGAACCCATGATCAACCGCGTCGAAGCCGGCATCCGCGCCTACGACCCCTGCCTGAGCTGCTCCACCCACGCCGACGGCTCCCTCGCCCTCCAAATCGCCCTCGTCGCCCCCGACGGCACCGTTCTCGACCAAATCCACCGCTAAAATCCCCGAGCCCGCGGCTCGCCAGCCCCAACCCCACCCAGCGCGTCGCCCATGCCCGGCACCCCCCCAACTCAACCCCGCCTCCCCCACCCCCCACTGACCCAATCCCCGCAGCACGCCCCCCACTGCGTCGTCGGCTATGGCAGCGAATTGCGCGGCGACGACGCCCTCGGCCCCGCCGTCGCCGCCGCCGTGGCCGCCAAACAGCTTCCCGGCGTCCGCGTGCTGACCCGCCACCAGTTGCTGCCCGAACTCGCCGCTGACCTCGCCCAAGCCCGCCGAATCGTCTTCGTCGACGCTTCGGCCCGCCCCGAACAGCATGCCGTCCAAGTCCGCCCACTCGCGCCCTCCCCCAAACCGCGCCCCCATCCCCCTGTCGCACCTCCGCCCGCCGTGCCCTCCCGGCCCCCCGGCCCTTCCCTGGCACACTCGCTTCGTCCCGATGACCTGCTCGCCTTGACAAGCGCCCTCTACGGCCGGTGGCCCCCCGCCTGGCTCGTCACCGTCCCCGCCGAACGCTTCGCATGGGGCGCCCCCTTGTCCGCCCGCGCCGAGCAGGCGCTGCCCGCTGCCGTCCAAGCCGTGTGCGCCCTGTGCCAGGCACCCTGAGCCGCCGTCTCGCACTGAGACCTTCGGGTTAGGTCTGCGAGGAGCCCGCGAGACGCGCGGCCACCGCCTCGGCGCTCATCCCGCGGATGAGCACCTGTTTGTGACGCGAGGTCTGGCCGCGCACGAGCTGCACGGCGCCGCGCGGGCAGGCCAGCCTGTCGGCCAGCAGCCGCACAAGCGCCTCGTTGGCGGCGGCGTCCACCGGGGCCGCCGTGACTTTGATCTTCAGCTCGCCCCCCAGCGCCTCCCCAATGTCATTGGCCGACGCGCGCGGCTGCAGCTTGACGGCCAGCATGACATCCGGGCCGCGAGCGTGAAGATAGGCAGGCGCGTTCATGGGGATTCCGGGAGAATCGCCGGGAGCAGGCGGATTTCAAGCGTCCGATGCCAGAAACGCACCCCCCGCCCGCCACCGGCCGGCCAGCCTTGCCGTCGCAAGCTGCAGTCTCATCAACGATGCATCTTCGGAGGGCGCGCAACTCTGTCAACCGGAAACCGCCCAACCGCCCAACCCGGGGCAGTTTTTGATTGAGCAAACCGGGCGGGGAGTGCAATCTTATGAGCTTCCGATTATGGAAGGCAACGACGAATCGCGGGAAACTCATGACTGAACCGACTGTGTTACGCGGGCAGTGCGCGGCCAAACTCGCCGCCGGGAGCAACCGGGCGGGCACGCTCAGGGCGTTCATCGGCTTGGACGGCTTCGTGGACCAAATCATGCACGTGGTGGACAAGCGGGAGAGCGCCGACTCGTACCAGCGGATGTTGACGATTGGGCGGTTTGCGGAGCGCATGGCGGCGGCGGCGGGCAAGAGCACCAACATCGAGCTGGTCAACAAGCTGACCAAGCTGGGCGGCAACGGGCCCATCATGGGCAACGCCCTGTCCAACCTGAGCCTCAAGGTCACCTACCTGGGCAACCTGGGCTATCCGAACCTGCATCCCGTGTTTGGGGATTTTGCGAAGCGGGCGGAGGTGTTTTCGATTGCGGAGCCGGGCTACACGGACGCGCTGGAGTTTGACGACGGGAAGGTCATGGTGGGCAAGCACCAGTCGCTCAGGCAAGTGACGTGGGAAAACATCCAAACCCGGTTTGGCGTCGAGCGGTTTGCCGAGCGCGTCGGCGGCGCCGACTTGGTGGCGTTCGTGAACTGGACCATGCTGCCCCATATGAGCGAGGTCTGGACTGCGGTGCTCAGGGAGGTCTGCCCCGTCCTCCAGGGCCGTCGGCGCCTCGGGTTCTTCGACCTGTGCGACCCGGAGAAACGCACCCCAAAAGACATCATGCGCGCCCTGGACCTGATCGGGCAGTTCGAGCGGTATTTCGACGTCGTGCTGGGACTGAACGAGAAGGAGTCCCAGGAAATCGGCAAGGTCCTGGGCTTGGACACCGGCGCGCACGACCGCGACGGGCTGGTCGCGCTGGCCAGGGCGATCCGGCAACGGGTGCCGGTAAACACGGTTCTCGTCCACCCCACCACCTACGCCCTCGCCGTCACCGCCGACGGCGAGGCGCTGGTCGACGGGCCGTTCGAACCCAAACCCCTGATCACCACCGGCGCCGGCGACCACTTCAACTCCGGCTTCTGCCTCGGCAAACTGCTCGGCCTCGACATCGAGGAAAGCCTCCTCTGCGGCGTCACCACCAGCGGCTTCTATGTGCGCCACGCCCAAAGCCCCACGATCGACGACCTGGCGCACATGATGCGACACTGGCCGGCGCACTGAACCCGAAAACGAGCCGCGCGCCACCCATGACTCTCCAACCTTGAACGGATAAGCGCCTGACCCCCGCATGATTTCCCCAAACCCCGGCGCATGATCCTGCCCATCGTCAACTATGGCCACCCCGCCCTGCGCCAGAAGGGCGCCCGGGTGGAAAGCGTCACCGCCGAACTCCGGCAGTTGATCGACGACATGCTCGAGACGATGTATGCCGCAGCCGGGATCGGGCTGGCGGCGCAACAGGTGGGGCGGGCGCTGGAACTGACCGTCATCGACGTCCGGGCGGCCACCGACCGGCCTTCGACCCTGGAGCGGGACGGCAAACCGGCCGACATCGGCGCGTTCATGCCGCTGGTGCTCATCAACCCCGCTCTCCGCCCCCACGGCGAGCCGGACACGGGCCCGGAAGGCTGCCTGAGTTTTCCCGGCATTTACGCCGACATCACCCGCCCGGCCCGTGTGGATGTGGTGACGACCACACCGGGCGGGGAGCGCATCGAGTTCAGCGCGGGGGGGCTGCTCTCGCGGGTGGTGCAACACGAGGTGGATCACCTCAACGGCATCCTGTTCATCGACCGCATGACCCGCAGCGTCAAAGCCGGGCTGCAGCCCGAGTTGGACGCGCTCCAGCAGGCCACCAAGGCCGCGTTGAAGGCCAGGTAGCGTGCGCCCCATCCGCGTCCTGGTCCTGTCCTCAACCCGCAAGGAGCGGGACGGCATCGCGGAATACACGCGCCAGGTCTTCCGGCCCGAGTTCCAGGACCCGGCAGCAGTGCGCGTCCAACTCCGCGACATCACCCCGGCAAACATCCTCCGGGCGCCGTTCCAGGGTGCGCATGTGCTGCACATCCAGCACGAGTTCTTCCTGTTCGACCGGTGCGTGGGCGCCTCCGTGCTGCTCTATTACCCCTACTTGTGGCTGGCATCCAAGCTCGTGGGCTGCCGCCTGGTGACCACGTTCCACTCGACATACAACGTCGCCGACCTCGCCGGCGCGCTGCCCCACTTCCGCCGCTACCGGGGCTTGTTCCCCCTCGGCAGCCTGTATCTGCGATGCCACATGAACCTCGTCCTCGCCCTCTCCACCCGCGTCATCATCCTCAGTAAAATCGGCCTCGAAAACATCGGACGCGTCATGTCCCCAGCCGCCATCGCGCGCAAGGTCCGCTACACCCACCTCGGCAACTACGCCTCCCCCATCCGCCTCCAATCCCATGGCCTCCTCGCCGCCCGGTACGGCATCCCGCCCGCCGACCCGATCTTCACCCTGTTCGGCTTCGCCTTTCCCATCAAAGGATACGAATACGGCATCGAGGCCATGAACCTCCTGGTTCACCAGCGCCAACGCACCCATGCCCGCCTCGTCATCGTCAGCGGCGAAACCGGCAAAGGCAGTTTTCCCGGCGGAGGCCAGGGCGGAAGTTACATTGGCTGGCTGAAACACCTCGCCGCCCAACGCGGGCTGGAACAACACGTCCTCTTCACAGGCTACCTGGCCAACAACGATCCCCTGCTCGAGGAGATCTTCGACCGGACGCTGTGTTTCGTGTTTCCCTACCTCGACCGCCATTTCCCGTCCGGGGCGATCTCCACCACGCTGGCCACCGGCAAGCCGATGCTGGTCAGCCGCATCCGGTGTTTCCAGGAATACGACGATCTGCTGACGTTTCCCGAGAAGGACGCAGCCGGACTCGCCGCGCGGCTGGAGCAGTTCATGGACGATCCCGCCCTCGTGGCGCGCGCCGCCGCCATCACCCGCCACAACGCCGAAAAGTTCAGCATGGATCGGATCTTCGCGCGGCACCTCGAGATCTACCGGGAAGCGCTCGGAACCCGCTGAGCCCCGGGCCGCCGCGTCCTCAAAGATCGGCCATCCATTGCCGCACCGCCGCGCGCATCTGCTCGGCGGCGTTGAGCCGGGGCGTCACGAACCGGGGCGTGAACCAGGGAAACGTGCCCAGCAGATCGTGCGTCACCAGAATCTGCCCGTCGCACTCCGGCCCCGACCCGATGCCAATCGTGGGCACGGGCACCTGCCGGGTGATCTCGGCCGCCACGACAGGGGTCACCAACTCAAGCACAATCGCAAACGACCCCGCCTCCGCAAGCGCCGCCGCGTCCGCCAGCAACGCCTGCCGCTGTTCCTCCGTCCGGCCCTTGATCCGATAGCCCCCCTCCTCACGCACACTCTGCGGCAGCATCCCCAAATGCCCCAAATACGGAATGCCCGCATCCACAATCGCGCACACCTGCCTCCGAATCCGGCAGCCGCCTTCGGCCTTCACAGCCTCGGCCCCCGCGGCAACAAGGCGACGGGCGTTCCGCAGGGCCTCGCGCGGTGTTTCGAAACTGCGATACGGCAGGTCGGCGCCCAGGAGCGCCCGGGGCCGGGCCCGGGCAGCCGCACGCACATGATGTTCCATATCGGCCATCGTGACGTGCGTGGTGTCCGGGTAGCCCAGCACCACCATCCCGAGCGAATCCCCCACCAGCAACAGCGCCACCCCGGCTTCGTCCAGCAGCTTCGCCATCGGATAATCGTAGGCCGTGAGCGCCGCGATCTTCCCGCCGCGCCCCTTCATCGCACGCAGCGCGTCCGCAGTCACTTTCGTCCCGTTCATCGCGCAAACGATGGCCCCCACGCCGGCACCCCGACAAGCGGAAAGTGCCTCCCCCGCCTCGCCGGCACGCGCCCCCACGCCGGCGCATCCCCGGGTCGCCGGCCGCAGCCGCAGCGCGCTCCCGCGCGATCCTCACCGCTGCACGCTCCGAATGCCGCAGTGGCCCTCAACCCCGTCAGCCCGCCGCTGCCCCTCGCGGCTCGAAGCGGGCTGAAGCCCGCGCGCCCGGATGCACCGCGCCACACTCCGAGTTCGCTTGCCCGCCGCGCCCCGCTGGCTTAGGGTGGCAGCATGTTCGACACGATCAAAAATGCATTGGACACCGGCGCCGCCAAGCTCGCCCACCTGCGGAGGTTTCTTTGACGTGCCCGGCGCACAGAAGCGGCTCGGCGAACTGGAAGCGCTGATGGCCCGCGACGATTTCTGGAATAACCGCGAAAAAGCCCAGAAACTCATCGAGGAAGCCAGCGCCTGCCGCAACCGAATCGACCCCCTCCGACACTCGGAACGCGCGCTGGAAGATCTGCGGGCGATGATCGACCTGTGCGAAGCCGAACCGGAAACGGAACAGGCGAAGCACCTGCCCGAGGTGGAACGGGACGCGCAGACATTCCAACGCGGACTGGAGGAACTCGAGCTGCAGGTGTTTCTGAACGGCCCCCAGGACAAGTGCGCCTGCATCCTCAGCATCAACGCCGGCGCCGGAGGAACCGAGTCGTGCGACTGGGCCGAGATGCTGATGCGGATGTATCAGCGCTGGGCCGAACGCCGCGGCTGGAAGGTCGACATCGTGGACGCCCTGGCCGGGGAAAGCGCCGGGATCAAGAGCGCCACTCTCTCCATCCAGGGAGACATGGCTTACGGCTATGCCAAGGCCGAACGCGGCGTCCACCGGTTGGTGCGCATCTCACCCTTCGACTCCAACAAACGGCGTCACACCAGTTTTGCCAGCGTCGATGTGATCGCCGAAGTCGACGAGGCGCCGGACATCGTCATTGCGCCGGCGGACATTGAGGTCGACACCTACCGGTCCGGGGGCAAGGGCGGCCAGAACGTCAACAAGGTCGAAACGGCCGTTCGGATCCGCCACATTCCCACCGGCCTCGTCGCCGCATCCCAAAACCAGCGGTCCCAACATCAAAACCGGGCCACGGCCATGAAGCTGCTCCTGTCCAAGCTCTATGCCCAGCGCCTCGACGCGCAAAAAGCCGAGATGGAACGGTTTTATGGCGAAAAAGGCGCCATCGCCTGGGGCAACCAAATCCGCAGTTACGTCTTCATGCCCTACCGCAAAGTCAAAGACCTGCGCACCGGCATCGAAACCAGCGACGTCCAGGCCGTCATGGACGGCAACCTCGACCCCTTCGTCCATGGCTGGCTGCGCGCCGGCTCCCCCACCAAACGCGTCGCCGGCGTCAAGGACGACGACGAGGAATGAGCCCAACCCGTTTCCCCCTCACCCCGCGCAGAACCGCCACGGGCAACGCCATGCGCCAGTCCCGCAAAAGCCCAAACCCGGTCGCCCCCGCCCCGGCCCGCCCCGCAGCCCCCCCATGAGCATCCTCCACACCATCGTGGCCCGCAAACGCACCGAGGTCGCCCAACTGCCCCCGCGTCCCGTCACCCCCGCCATCCTGCACGCCGCCCTCCAACGCCTCGGCCCCCGCCGCAATTTCACCGCCGCGCTCCGCCACCCCCGCACCGGCTCGGTCGCGCTCATCGCCGAAGTCAAAAAGGCGTCGCCGTCCGCCGGCCTGATCCGCCCGGACTTCGACGCCGTGCGCATCGCGCGCGACTGCGCCGCCGCGGGGGCCAGCTGTGTGTCGGTGCTCACCGACCACGCGTTTTTCCAGGGGTCCCTCGAATACCTGGCGCAGATCCGACAGGCGGTCGGCCTGCCACTGCTGCGCAAAGACTTCATCCTCGACCCCCGGCAGATCCTCGAAGCCCTCGAATGGGGCGCCGATGCCGTGTTGCTGATCGCCGCCATCCTCACCGACGACCAGCTGGCCGCCGCCATCACCCTGGCCAACAACGCCGACTTGACTGCCGTCGTCGAAGTCCACGACGAGCCCGAACTCGACCGCGCCCTGGCCGCCGGAGCACAGGTCGTCGGCGTCAATAACCGCGACCTGAACACCTTCCAGGTCAGCCTCGCCACCACCGAACGCGTCGCAGCACGCCTCCGCAACTCCACCCCAAGCCCCACCGTCACCCTCGTCGCCGAAAGCGGCATCCACACCCGCGCAGACGTCCAACGCCTCGCCGCCTGCGGCGCCCACGCCATCCTCGTCGGCGAATCCCTCATGCGCGCCCCGGACCTCAACGCCAAGGTCGCAGAATTGCTGGGCCCTACCGAATCCGCAGCCACACCGTCTTCAGGTGCGCAGGCTCGGCCCGGCTGATGGGGAAATCGGGCGGCTGGGGTGCGTAATGCTGTCGCACCACGGTCCGCCGGGCCTGCCGAATGCGGGCGTCGACCTGGCCGAGGAATGCCTGGGCCGGCAGACCGGCGGCATTCGTCGAGGCAAACAGCACGCCGTTCGGTTTCAACAAGGGCAGCACCGCCCCCACCAGCCTGCCGTAGTCCTTCTCCGCCCGGAATAATCCGCCCACCCTGGATTTCGAGAACGTGGGCGGATCCAGCACGACCAGATCATACAACGCCCCTCTCCCGCGCAGACGCCTCAACCACTGGAACGCGTCTCCCACCATGAATTCGTGCGACGCGGGATCCAGCCCGTTCAAAACAAAGTTGCGCCGGCCCCACTCCAGGCATTTCGCCGACAAATCCACACTCGCCGTCCGCGCCCCTCCCAGCGCGGCGCACACGGAAAACCCGCACGTGTAGGCGAACGTGTTCAGCACCGTCGCCCCCGCCGCCCCCGGGACAAACAGCGGGAAACCCGCGGCGATGTGGTTCACCAGGACGCGCCGGCGGTTGTCCCGCTGGTCCGGAAACAACCCCACCGAGGAACCCTCGTTGAACCGGATCTCGAAACGCACCCCGTTCTCCCGGACCTCGAACCGGTCCGGGGCGGCATCGCCAAACACCCGCACGGGCGACGTCTCCGCAGGAGCGGCCCCGCGCAGGTGCCGCGTGAGTTGCTTGCAGTACACCCCACGCACCCCAGCCCGCCGCATCCACCCCCCCAACCGCGCCTCCGGCGGCGCCCCCGCCGTCCCCAACCCCCCGTCGCCCCCCAAACCGCTCGGTCCCGTCCGCTCCGCCGCCGGCTCCAATGCGTCCGCCAGCAAACCCGCAAGCGCCGACGGCGCATCCGCCGGATGATCCCTCGCCACCAGGAGATACTCGCCGAAACGCTCCACAAACGCCCCCTCCAAAAGCGCCCCGTCCGCTTCACCATGCGCCACACGATAGGCGTCCGTGCAACACGGATCGATCAGCGCCTGCCGCAACACCGCACACCCCGCGGCTGGAAACCCGGCCGGGAGGGCAAACACCCGGCCGGCCCCGGTCGCGGGATGCGTCAGCCGCAACTCGTGCGCGTGAAGATACAAACGCGGCGCCGCTACCCCCCCATACCACGTGTCGCCCACAATCGGAAACCCGTTCTCCCCGGCATGCACACGAATCTGGTGGGTGCGGCCGGTCACAGGCTCCGCGGCGACAAGCCACAGCCCCCCCGACGCGCGGGACAACACGGCAAACCGGGTTTCAGCCAGCTCGCCCTCATCACTGCCCCCGCTGCTCCGATACCTGCTGCCCTGACGCACCAGGTGCGTGCGCACCGTCAGCCGAGCCCGAACCGGACGCCGGCTCGTCAGCAGCAGATACCGCTTGCGCACGCCGTGCTCGGCAAATTGCCGCGTCAAAGAGCGGTTCGCCAGCGGCGTCTTGGCGAAAACCATCAGCCCCGACGCCTCCTTGTCCAAACGGTGAACGATCGCAAGGGTCGCCCAGCGCGGTTCGCGGTGGCGCAACCACTCGTAAATGCCCTCGCCGGCCAGCGGCGCCGGCGCATGGGTGTTCAGCCCGGACGGCTTGTTGACCACCAGCAGGTGCTCGTCCTCAAACACGATCAGTGGCAACCGTTCCTCATGCTCGCCCGGGGATCTCATGATGCTCGAGTCTTGCGTCCTCCGAGTGTAGATGCAGCCTGGATAGAGACAAGCAGCCGCTGCGCTCGCCGGCTCGCACTCCGCGCGCCGGCACGAGGGCGCCGTGGCAGCCGTCGCACACCGCCGACCAAAGACCGCCAGCCGGCGGTCCTCCGCGGCCCCGGGCCGATTCTTACGAATGCATCTGGCCCCGCACTTGCTCTAGGATCGGGTAGCGACTCTGTAAATCGTGCAGTTCTACGAGAAAATGAGAGCGACCGGACACATCACACTGCGGGAATTTGACGCGACAAGCGGGAATTTCACGCTGCCCATCCGCAGCACACCGCCTCCACAGGCGGCGTCGATGCCATCGAGCTTCAAAAAGCCCGATCGCCCGGTGTGGACCCGCGCGCTGCCGCGATCGAACGATCGCGCCGGCCTCGCGGCGCGGCCCGTGGAATGACGCTTTTTCCGAAACCGGCTCCGCGCGGGACCCGCTGGCGCGCTGGGCCCCGGCGGATCGCAGTTGAACCGAGGTTGGCCATAACTGGGTTGGCAGAAACAAGGCACCTGCAGGTGCCACGGGCGCGGCGAAGACAACTCTGAGCTGCGCCCTTTTTCTTGGCTTCAGGGCCGCAGCATCCCCGGCAACCCGCCGCCCATCTTGGCCATCATCCGCTGGAACTTGCCGAACTTCTTCATCATCTGCTGCATCTGATTGAACTTGTTCAGCATGGCGTTCACATCCGTCACCGTCACCCCGCTCCCCTTCGCAATCCGCTGACGCCGCCGCGCGTTGAGAATCGACGGCGTCCGGCGCTCCTCGGGGGTCATCCCGCAAATCATCGCCTCCATCCGCCGGAACTCCTTCTCGTGCTTGCCCATGTCAGCCCCCTTCAGCATCTCCGCCCCCCCCGGCAGCATGCCCACCACGTTCTCAAGCGGCCCCAGCTTCTTCATCTGCCGCAGTTGCTCCAGAAAATCCTCCAGCGTGAACTGCCCCCGGCGCATCTTCTCCTCAAGCCGCTTCGCCTCGCTCGCGTCCACAGCCTCCGCTGCCTTCTCCACCAGGCTCACCACGTCGCCCATCCCCAGAATCCGCGACGCCATCCGCTCCGGATGAAACGGCTCGAAGTCCTCCAGCTTCTCCCCCACCCCCACGAACTTGATCGGACGCTGCGTGACCGCCTTCAAACTCAGCGCGGCGCCGCCCCGGGCGTCGCCATCCAGCTTGGTGAGAATCGCGCCCGTGATCCGCAGCGCCCGGTCAAAATGGGCGGCCACATTGACCGCTTCCTGGCCGGTGGCGGCGTCCAACACCAGCAGGATCTCCTCCGCCACCACCAAGTCCCGCAGCCGCACCAGCTCCTGCACCAGCGGCTCGTCAATCTGAAGCCGCCCCGCAGTGTCGAAAATCAACACCGTCTGGTCGTTCGCCCGGGCGAATTCCATCGCCCCGCGAGCGATCGCCAGCACGTCGGTCTCGCCCCTGCGCACGAACGTTGGCAAACCGAGCTGCGTGCCCAACTTCTCCAATTGGTCCATCGCCGCGGGACGATACACATCCGCCGCCACCAGCAACGGCGCGCGCCCCTGCCTCCGCAGCCAACCCGCCAGCTTGCCCGAGGACGTCGTTTTCCCCGAGCCGTGCAGCCCCACCATGAGAATGCATGCCGGCCTGCGGCTGAGCTGCAGCGCCGCGTTGCCGGACCCGAGCAGCTCCACCAGCTCGTCGTGGATGATCTTCACAATCTGCTGCCCCGGCTGAATGCTCTGCAGAACCTCCTCCCCCAGCGACTTCTGCTTCACCCGCTCGATGAACTCCTTGACCACCTTGAAATTCACGTCCGCATCCAGCAGCGCCATCCGCACCTCGCGCAACGAGTCCCCAATGTTGGCTTCCGTGATCTTGCCCAAACCGCGCAGGTTCCGAAACGCGCCCTGCAATTTGCCGCTCAATGTGTCGAACATACGCGTAACGTAGGCACCCCCGCATGCGCTTGAAAGCCCAAACTCAGCCCGCCTGCCCCAGGCGGGAACACGCCTCGCGTTCCCAAATCGGATTTCGGATTTCGGATTGGGCCGGATCGCAGGCATGGGTCCCTGAAGGATCACCATCACCTTGTCCGCAAATATCGCGAGACGAAACACGCGTCCCTGCGCGCGCGCACGATGAGGGCGCGAAACTTTGCGCTTGAGACCCGGCGTCATGAAGGCTATCGTCCTCCCGTTGCGTTTCCCCTTTGGGTGGTAGGATACTCAAGCGGTCAACGAGGGCAGACTGTAAATCTGCTGGCTTATGCCTACGAAGGTTCGAATCCTTCTCCTACCACCACTTTTCCTAAGGAAACAGCGGGTTGCGGGACGGTTTGCACAGAGTTTGCACAGAAGTCGACCGGCTCCGAAACCGGCAAGATGAAATTCCCGGTCACGATCAAGTTTCGAAATCGCCCCTGGGCGAAGATCTACGGGAAGCCATCTGCCACCGTGGGGTGGCGCGGATGCTCACCGAGTGTTGCTATTCAGGTCGGTGAACCACCGAAAACACAGAATACACAGAAAAACCATGCCAATTGCCGGTCGCGGTTGGATGGGCTCATGGGTGTTCTT